>CALFYN010000497.1 GCA_937952345.1 uncultured Acidobacteriota bacterium | reverse complement strand
CCATTCGGCGAGGCTGCCCGCCGCGCGCGGGTCGCGCATGTCGTAGAGCACCGTGTGCCGGCCCGGCAGATTCGCATCCCGGTAGTTGTACCCCGCTGTCTCCAGCATGCGGAACAGTTCACGCTCGAACATCCGGTCCGGATAGAGGTAGTGGTTGCGGATGACGGAATCGACGCCCATGAAGACGCGCAGCCAGAAGCCGCAGATGGCGTGGAACGCCCGCGAGGAGTTGTAGGTGCTGGTATTCCAATCGCCGCCGAGAATCACCGGCAGCGACTCGGGCATCGTTTCCATGATCGCCCGCATCTGCTGCATGCGGTGGCGCTGGCTCGATTGCGCGCACAGATGCACGGAGGCGGTGGCTACCGCTTGTCCGGGGAAATCCACGACGCCGGCGATGGTGGTCTGCCGCCCCAGGCGCTTCTCGCGGGAAGCGATCTTGTCGATGCCGTTCTCCAGGCCGATGCCCCGCACATCGCGCAGCGGATAGCGGCTGAGGATCGCGTTGCCATGCAGCCCGAGATCGTTTTCTCCCGGTGTATCGCGCTCCACGCCGCTGCCCTTCACCAGACTGAGGTAGCAGGGCACGAACGCATAACACATGCCCAATTCGCGGGCCATGGTGCGCGCCACGTCCACATTGCCCGAGCGCGCCATGCCCGCGTCGGTTTCCACCAGCAGCAGCAAGTCGGCATCGCGGAGGTAGGGGTCTTGGCGCAATGCGTGCAACTGCCCGTTGAGTTGCGTGCCGCGCTCAATGTTCCAGGCGACGCAGCGGTAGCGCTCCTTCGCGGGTGCTTCCGCGCGGCGGAAGTCTCCCATCTGCGGCGTTTCCAGCGCGCGCCGGATCTCGCTTTCCAACTCGCGGTAGACCGGGTGGTTGTGTAACTCCTCGCTGGTCCGGCACTGGCGGAAGTGCGCGAAAGCCGGCACCAGCCGGTTACGGATCATCTCTTGCAGCGAATCGACGGAATCGTAGGCTTGCGAAATCATGTTCAGGGTTTCTAGAGAGCGATCCACACCGAACCGGCGCCCAATGCGGCGGCGGCCACGATCACCCAAAGGGTCTCAACTTTCGTAAAGGACAATGATGCAAAGGATGCCACGGCGATGGCAACCGCGAACCATCCGGTGAGCGAATCGCGGCCGAGGGGAATGCTGGCGGACAACAACAGCCCGGCCGCCGACAGCAGAATGGCGCGGATGGCGCTGCGCAATCGCGGATGCGATGCGCGATGATGCATCAGGCGCAGCAACGGGATGACCAGAAATGCCGGCGTAATCACCGCCAGATATCCCGCGATCGCCCCGGGCACTCCCCGGGTGAGGTAGCCCACACTGACAATGTAGATGCCCGCCGGCCCCGGGCCGGATCGGCCCGCCGCCACAGCCGTATTCAATTGCCGCTCGGTGAGAATGCGGTGGTTCTGGACGAAGTCCGCGTGCACGATGGGCAACGAAGCCAGTCCGCTGAAGCTGATCAGATTGGCTTTTAATAGAAGCAGGTAGAGCACCAGCAGGTTCACTTCTCGCCGTCCTCCAGCCAGAATGCGCCGATTGTCGAGGCCAGAGCCATGATCTGCAGCGGGGACAGGTTCCATAATTCGCGCAGCAGCAGCGTGCCTCCCGTCAGTAGGACGACGCGCGGCCAGGAGCGCCGGTTGAGGCTCGGCCGCGCCAGGATGAACGACGAGGCCACCATCATGCCCGTCACCGCCGCCAACACCGCCAGGATCGCTCCATTGGTGTAGACATTTCGCCCCGCCGACTCAAAGCCCAGCGTCAGCCACACGGCCAGCACGGCCGAGGGCGCCGATGCGCCAAGTACGGCGAGCAGCGATGCCGCCCAACCCGACAATTGGTACCCCGTTGCCGCGCAGAAGGCCAGCACATTCGTTCCCGGTGTGATGCGCGACAGCGAGAAGGCCAGCGCGAACTGATCCTGCGTCAGCCACCTGCGCCGTTCCCCTAATTCCCGCTGCAACGCGGCGATGGTGGGATCGCCACCGCCGAATGTCGTATTGCCGAGCTTGGTATAGATGGATGCCAGAGCGGCAAGTGTCGGCTTCACCGGCGCCATGCGCGTGCCACCTCCTCGCGACGCGCCAGCAACTCGGCGTGCTCATCGCATACCCGCGCCGCATAGCTGGCCGTGAAACCCAACAACCGGTTCACATAGCGGTCTTCCTGCCCGGCGATCAAATCCGGAATAGCCCGCGGACCTTCCGACCCGGCGGCGCCCAGCAGATGGCAGCGGGCCAGGATGGCCCCGAAGATGGAGGCGGCCCGCGATAGCCGCGCCGGCGTGGCGAACCGTTTCGGGGAAAACCGCTGGTCATTGGAGCCGATCTCGCGGGCCTGCATCGGCAACCCGCTCATGCGCGCCACCCCGAGGTAGCGCTTGGGAAACAGCTGGAAGCGTTTCGTGTATTGGAACACCTGTTGGGCGCGGCGCATGCCGGCGCGCGGCCGCGGTGTGTCGAGGGATGAATCGAGCGCCTGCTTCCATTCCACCAGCCGCAGCGAGGAATACTCCGGCTTGTCCTTGAGCCCTTTATCGAGCAACAGCGCGTAACGGTGACGCCCCATGCTGCCTGTGCCTGCCAGGCGCGTGGCGACATCCTGGAGAATGTAACGGGAGGGCACGGCGTTGTTCGGCGCCAGACACCCGGTGAGGTATTCGGGCAGGGCCCGGCGCACGGCCGCGTCCGCCTCCGGGACACGCGTGTAATCCTCGTCTCCTTCGAACCGGAAGCTTCCCTCGCCATCCGGCTTCGCCAGTTTCTTGAGGAACTTCACCCGCGATTGCTCTTTGGAACTTTTCAGCAGATCACGCACCTCGTCGGCCTCGGGCAGTTCCTCGAAGGCCTTGCGCGAATAGGCCCGCCATTGGCGCAGCCCATCGAGCCATGCCCGTACTGCTGCCTCGGCGGCATGCAGCGTATCTCCATAACGGTGCTGCCCCAGTCCGGCCAGCATCAGGCTCACGGTGAGACGCAGCACGTCCCACTCATAGGCTCCGTCGGTGGCCTCGTCGAAATCATTGATGTCGTAAACAATGTTGCCGGTGACCGAACGGAACGCCCCGTAGTTCTCGGCGTGCACGTCGCCCACAATCAGCCCCGCCGCATCGGCGGTAGGGAAGTGCTTGACATCCGCGGCGAATAGAAAAAACGTGCCGCGATAGAAGCGGAATGGCGAATCGCAAAGCCGGCGTAGCTTCTCGCCAAGTTGTGGCGAATGGATATTCTGGTGCCACTCCAGGATGCGGTCAACGGCGCTAGGAACTCTATTTTAAGGATACTCCCCGAGGCCCCATCTGTTGTCGCATTAAAAAGCCTGCCGGCTGCGCCGGATGCGGTAATCCTCCACGGCGGGCATGCGGATGATGCGGCACATCTCGTATAGCCGCGATCGTGCCCGCATCCCGATCCGCTCGGCGAGCGTGATCTTCACGCCCATGGCGGCGGCGGTCCGGTCCGCGATCACCGTTCCCGCGTCCTGATCGATGAGGTTCGTCGTGGCAATCGTCGCCTTGCGGTTATTGCACCGGTAGGTGATGATGGACGTCACCGTATCTTCCACCCAGTCCGTCACGCGGTGCGCTCCCAGGTCGTCGAGCAGCAGCACCTCGGCATCGAGGGCAATGCGGTACGCCTCTTTGTCGCTCGATCCGGAATTCGGATCATAACCGGAGCGGATTCGCTCTAATAGATTCTGGTAATCGAAGAAAATCCCCTCGAATCCCTTGGCAATCAGCAGCCGCAAGGCCGCCACCGCGAGGTGTGTCTTGCCTGTTCCGGGATCGCCGATCAGCAGCAGTCCGGGCTTGTCCAGGCCGGGGAACTCCCGCGCATAGCTGCGTACGGTGGTCAGCACCTGCCCCAGCGCGCGGTTCGCCGGCGGATTGTCCTGCGGCAACGAAAAGTTATCGAGGGAGGCATTTTGATAGAGCAGCGGAATCTGCGACCGCTCCAGCAGGATTGAAGACCGCTCGGCCAGCGCGCACTGGCAGCGCTCGGCGGCGGTGATGCCGTCGCGCTCAATAATCCGGAATCCGGTGCCGCCGCAAACAGGACATGTATCGGACATATTTACTCCAGTGTGACAAGAACCTGACCCGCCGCGACACTCGAGCCTTCCTTGGCCCCCAACGCCACCACTGTTCCATCCTTCGGGGCCTTCATCTCGTTCTGCATCTTCATCGCCTCCACCACCACTAATCCTTGCCCTTCCTCCACCACATCGCCCACGGCAACCAGGACGCGCACCAGCTTGCCGGGCATCGGGGCCGAAACATCGGCGCGCCCAGCACGGCCATGATGCCGCCCACCCTTGCGCAACTCGCGCGGATCCTCGATCTCCACAGGAATCAGGCGGCCATTCAAGTCCACTACGTAGCCCGCATGGTTGCGGCTGACGCGCGCTTCAAGAGATCGCGTCCCGTCCAGAATGGAATACAATCCCGGCTCAATCTCTACTACCTGCCACTTCTCGGGGAGCCCTTTCATCGCAACACCTCCGCATGATGCGTGCTGCGCCATTGCGAAACGCCTGCCTGAGCCGGCCGCGGAGCCGCAGGCGTGCCGTGGAAGGCGGCAATCACCCGCGCCACGGCCACTTCCTCATCGCTTGGCGGCACCGTGCGCCCGGCGCGCGCGAAAAAGTCCGCGATATAGGACGTGTGAAAGCTCCCCGTGCGGAAGTCTTCATCGGCCAGAACGCGTGCGAAAAACTCGAGGTTTGTCTTGATGCCGCCGACGCGGTACTCCGCAATCGCGCGGCGCATGCGCTCAATCGCCCGTTCCCGCGATGAAGCCCACACCGCCAGTTTGGCCAGCAACGGATCGTATTCCATGGGCACCGTCATTCCGGCGTACACCCCGGAATCGAGCCGTATTCCTGGCCCGGATGGCTCCCGCAACGACTCGATGCGTCCCGGCGACGGCAGAAAATCCGCGGACGGATCTTCCGCATAGACGCGGCATTCGATTGCCGATCCGCGCCACGCGACATCGCTCTGCTGCACCGTCAACCGCTCGCCGGCGGCGATCCGCAATTGCCATTCCACCAGGTCGAGTCCGGTCACCAGTTCGGTCACCGGATGCTCCACCTGCAGGCGTGTATTCATTTCCAGAAAATAGAAATTTCGCTCCGAATCGACGAGAAATTCACAGGTTCCGGCATTGTAATATCCGGCGGCGCGGGCCACCTTGAGCGCGGCCTCGCCCATCGCCTCGCGCAATTCCGGATGCCGCAGCATGACCGGTGACGGCGATTCCTCGATCACCTTTTGATGGCGCCGCTGCAGCGAGCACTCGCGCTCGCCCAAATGCACGATGTGCCCATGCTCATCGCCCAGCACCTGAATCTCGATATGGCGCGGCTCCACCACCAGCTTTTCGATGTACACGGCAGCGTCGCGAAACGAACGTTCCGCCTCGCTCGAGGCATCGCGCAGGGCCGCTTCCAGATCCGCTTCCCGGTCCACGCGCCGCATGCCTTTTCCACCACCGCCGGCGACTGCTTTCAATAGCACCGGATAGCCAATCTCGCGCGCCACCCGCCGCGCTTCCTCGATGGACGAAACCGGTTCTTCGATTCCGGGCACAATCGGCGCTCCGGCGGCTTTGGCAAGCTGCCGCGCCGCTGTCTTTGATCCCACGGCGCGAATCGCGCTCGCCGAAGGCCCGATAAACTTCACCCCCGCCTCTTCGCAAGCCGCCGCGAAGGCATCGTTCTCGCTGAGAAATCCATACCCCGGATGAATTGCTTCAGCGCCGGTCATGTCGGCCGCCTCCAGAATCCGGTCGATGCGGAGGTAGCTTTCCTGCGACGGCGCCGGACCCAGCCGCACGGCCTCATCGGCCATGCGCACGGCAAGGGAATTCCGATCGGCATCCGAATACACGGCCACACTGCCGATGCCCATCTCGCGCAGCCCGCGAATGACGCGCACGGCGATCTCTCCGCGGTTGGCCACTAACACTTTGCGAAACATTCCTCGCCTCCGCAGCCTACTTCACATAATGAATCTCAAACGGCTTGTTGGTGATAAAGAGCACCACCACATCCTGCTCTGCCGTGGCTCCGTGCTCCATGGTTTCGCCTTCGGGAAACCACACGAAATGCCCCGGCCCATAGGAGCCCGCGTGCGTCACCAGCGTGCCTTCGAGAACGTACATTCCGTGCGCGCAGGGATGCGTGTGCAATTTATTGATCACCCCCGCCGGATACTTCACCATCCGCACCTCCATGCCCGTATCCGGATCGCTCACCAGATTCTTCCGGTAAAGGGTCTTTCCCAGAAAGTCGTTGTAGCGCTCTTCCCAGGGCAAAGCCTTCGCATCAATGGCAGTCAGCATAGCAGCCAGTGTAGCAGCGTCGCCCAAGCCGCCATCCCAGGCTACAATCGAAAAGATTGCGGCCCTTTCATCCCCTCATTCGAAATCCACACTGGCAGACGATTCTCGGCCGCTTCTGGCGCCGCCCTGCGCTTCCGCACACCCCCATCGCGGATCAGTATCTACAGACCGAGCCGCAGGTCCAGGTGCTCGTTCGCAGCCAGCGCCCCGAAGGCCGGGCGCACGGCGAACTGATCCTGGTGCACGGCCTGGAAGGATCGAGCGAAGCGGGCTACATGCGCAGCGCCGCCTCGGCTGCCCTGCGCGCCGGATTCGTCGTCCACCGCATGAACATCCGCAGTTGTGGCGGCACGGAGCATCTCTGCAATACGCTTTACCACGCCGGACTCACCACCGATATCCGCCACCTTGCCGAACGCCTGCGCGCGTCCGGCTCAGGGCCCATATTTCTCGCCGGCTTTTCGCTGGGCGCGAACATGGTGACGAAACTTGCCGGCGAACTCGCCCGGGAAGGGAAGCGTCTGCTGGCGGGCATGGTGAGCATTTCCAACCCGCTGGACCTTCACGCTTGCGCCCTGGAACTGAATCATCCCCGCAACTGGCTCTACCAGCGGCGTTTCGTCGTGCACATGGCCGCCCGCCTGCGCCGCCGCCACGCCCACATGCCCGGCGTCTTTCGCCTCGATGGGCTTTCCGGCGTGCGCACCGTCTACGACTTCGATGACCGCATCACGGCCCCGTTTTTCGGCTTCGGCAACGCCCCCGGCTACTACGGCACGCAATCGTCGCAGCTTTTCCTCGATGCCATCGAAATCCCCGCCCTGTTTCTGCACGCCAAGGACGACCCGATGATTCCTTTCCGCGTCTACGAGCAGGAAGCATTCCGCAAGAAGCCGAATCTGCAACTGCTGGCTGTCGCCCACGGCGGGCATGTCGGCTTCCTCGCCCGCGGCGGGCACCGTTTTTGGGTGGATTCCGTCCTTGCCGCATGGTTACGGGAACAAGCGCGCGCCTGACTTCGTCCTAGATACTGGTAATAGATAGATGCACTCCGGCGCACCATTCCGGGAAGCGGCGCTCGTCGCGCTTGATTCCCTGCGAGCCAACAAGCTGCGCAGTTTCCTCACCTTGTTGGGTATCATCCTCGCTACTTCCACTTTGATCGGCGTCATGGCTCTGATCCATGGCATGGACCTGTACATCGCCCGAACGGTTTCCGACATGGGGGCTGACGGCTTCCGCATCGTGCGCATGGCCTTCTTCGGCAATTGGGATCCCAAGAAATTCCTCGAATTTCTCAAGAAGAACCCCGAACTGGGCCCCGAGGAATTCACGTTCCTCCAGCAGCGCGCCACCATGGTCAAGGCGCTCGGCATGACCAGTTCCCGGCAGGCGCGCGTCTCCGCCGAAGGCCAGCACATGCAAGGCGTCAGCCTGCAGGGCGCTTCCCCGAACCTCGCCGAAATCACCAGCATCCAGCTTGCCTCGGGCCGCATGTACACGGATACGGAAAACCGCCGCCGCATGCCCGTGGCCATCATCGGCGCGGACCTCAAGGACACCTTCTTCCCCAACCTTGACCCATCGGGCAAAATCATCCAGATCAACGGACGCCCCTTTGAAGTGGTGGGCGCCGCGAAAACGCTGGGCAGCGTCTTCGGCCAGTCGCGCGACAACTTCGTGATGATCCCCATCGAGTCGTTCTTTAAGATGTACGGCTCGCGCCAGGGCGTGGCCTATGCCGCGCTCGCCATCGATCATGCCCACATGTTCCAGGCCCAGGATGAGATCCGCATGCTGCTGCGCGCATGGCGAAAGCTGCCTCCGGGGCAGGACGATAATTTCGCCATCGTCAGCTCCGATTCCTTTGCCATGGTCTGGGAGCGCATGACTAGCGCCATCGCCGGCACCGCCGTGGCCATCGTCAGCGTGTTCATGCTGGTCGGGGGCATCGTCATCATGAACATCATGATGGCCGTGGTCACTGAGCGCACCCATGAAATCGGCCTCCGCAAGTCGCTTGGTGCGCGGCGCAAAGATATCCTCGGGCAGTTTCTGGTGGAATCCTCTCTGCTGGCCGCCACCGGCGGATTGGCAGGTGTGCTGCTGGCCTGGACTCTCGCGATTGTGGTCCGCAACTTCACGCCTGTGCCAATGGCTATGCCGCTCAATGCCGTTATCACCGGGGTTGGCCTCTCGTCCATCGTGGGCCTGTTCTTCGGCATCTATCCGGCCAGCCAGGCCTCCAAGCTCGATCCCATTGAAGCGCTGAGGGCCGAACGATGACCGGCGCTACCTTCCGTTCCGGCGTCGGACTCGCTCTTGATGCCATCCGCTCGCACAAGTTCCGCGCGTTTCTTACCACGCTCGGCGTCATCATCGGAACCAGCACCATCATCGGCGTCGGCTCCATTCTCGCGGGTTTCGATGGAGCCATCACCAACGTGCTGCGCAGCATGGGCGGCAATACGTTAATCGTTTTTAAATTCAAGATCGGAGTCCGCACCGGCGATCTCACCGCGGAAGAGCGCACGCGCAAGCCGCTGACTCTCGAACTCGCCCATGCTCTGCAGGAGCGGTGCCCGTCGGTGGAACATGTCAGCCCCTATTTGTTCCCGGGCCGGGGCCTCCACATGGCCAAGTACAAAGGCGCCGATACCTTCAACCTCGACATCGGCGGCACCGAGGAAGGCTACGCCGCCGGGGGCCAGGCGGAGATGAAAATGGGGCGTTTCTTCACCGATTTCGAGAACCGCCGCCGCCTGCCCGTGGCCGTCATCGGCGAGGACGTCTACAAAGCCCTCTTTTCCAACGTCGAGGCCGTCGGCAAAACGATTGAGGTGGACGGCCACCACTTCGAGGTCATCGGCGTCATGAATCGACCCGCCGCCAGTCCCCCGGGCGCCGGTGACAACCGTATCCTGCTGCCGTACTTCACCATGCGCAAGATGTTTCCCGCAGCCAAGGAACACATGCTGGTGGTGATGGCCAAGCCCGGCCGGCTCGCCCAAGCCTCGGATGAGATCCGCACCGTGCTGCGCGTCGAGCGCCGCGTGCCCCATGACAAGCCCGACGATTTCTTCATCTCCAGCGCCGAGCAGATGATTGAGGATTTCCGCAAAATCACCGCCGTCACGGCACTGGTGATGGTGGTTCTCAGTTCCATCGGCCTGCTGGTGGGCGGCATCGGCGTCATGAACATCATGCTGGTCAGCGTGACGGAACGCACGCGCGAGATCGGAGTGCGCAAGGCTGTCGGGGCAAAGCGCGCCGATATCGTGCTCCAGTTCCTCACCGAAGCCGTTGTCCTCACCGGCATGGGTGGCATTTTGGGGATGATGCTTGGCTGGCTGATCTCCCGCGGCGCGCGGTTCGCGTTTCCCGATCTGCCCACTGCCGTGCCTGTGTGGGCCGTTGCTCTTGGGGTCGCTGTCAGCGTCGGAATCGGCCTCTTTTTCGGCATTTGGCCCGCCAATAAGGCCGCCCGGCTGGATCCGGTGGAAGCCCTCCGCTACGAGTAAGCCGAAATCGATTGAAATTCCCCCTGAACATCCGATTTGCTCTTTCCGCCGTGCTATGCTTTCATTGGAGTAGCGCAAGGCTCACATTCATGAGAAAGAAACCGAAGGAAGAACCACCCGTCATCTCCAGGGAGATCATGGAACAGGCCAAGCTGGCCATCCATTCCGACCGGGTGACCCCCGTGAGCAAGTGCACGGTTTGCGGCAGCGACGCGGCCCCCAATTCGAGCGAGAACCTGTGCTGGGTGTGCCGCCGCCTTAAGATCAGCGCCTGGCGCGACGCCGACCAGCAACTGTCCGCCTCCGAGTAAGCCTCTACTCGAACAAATATTCGTATTCGGAAGCATCCAGTCCGAAGCGTTCCATCTGCCTACCTAAATCGCCTCGTAGCGCCTCCGGAGTGTTCTTCACCCAGGCTTCCACCACCGTTTGCACGCCCACGCGGTTTTTGCCCTCTTCTTCGGCGAGGGCTTCGGCCGCGCTCCGCAAATCCTCTTCGGTGCGCTCGCGCACCGGCCGCGGGGTCGCCGCCAGGATGTTCTGTAGTAAGTCTTCTGCTGCGTCGTTCCAGTTCATCGGAAGCTAGGATACCTAAGTTTGCCTAAGCAATTCACCTCATGCCCTACGGCTTCCTTTCCGCCGATGATAGAGGCAGGGCCATGAATAGCACTCCATCGTCGGAATTCACGGACTATTACGAACTTCTCCAGGTCAGCCCGAACGCAGAACTCGACACCATCCAGCGTGTGTTCCGGCTTCTCGCGCAGCGCTACCATCCGGACAACACGGAGACGGGGAACGAGCCGCTGTTTCAGCAGATGCTCAAGGGCTATCAGACTCTGAGCGACCCGGTATCGCGCGCCGCCTACGATGCCAAGCACCGCGCCCAGGTCAAGCTGAACTGGAAAGTTTTCGACCAGTCCGCCGAGCCCAACGACCAGCAGGATGAGCGCAAGAAGCGGGAAGGCGTGCTCGCCGTGCTGTACCGCAAACGGCAGTTCAATCCCAATGTTCCCGGGATGAATCTGCGTGAAATCGAGGATCTCATCGGCATTCCCCGTGAGCACCTGGAATTCACCATCTGGTACCTCAAGGAACGCGGCGATATCAAGCCCGGCGACAACGGCCGCTTCCAGATCAGCATCAAAGGTGTCGAGTCTTACGAGAACCTCACCATGCCGTCATCCTCCGAGGAAAGCAAGAAGGGCCTCATTATGTTGCCCGCCGCCCCGGAACACCAAACGGCCTGACCCGCGTTTGCCAAAGCCGCCTTCTGCCTGACTCCATGCTGGTGTATACTGGCGAAAATTCTTCGGTGGTTCGCATCGAGGGGCGATTGCAGGAGCACACGGCATGGCAGACGACATCGATGAACCGGTAGGTTCGATCAAGGGAATCCGCCGGGTACCACGACCTTTACGGAACAAGAAAAGTGACCAGTTGAAAGTTCTGGAGCTGCTCAACCGGATTCCGCAAGCCCAAGGAGGGCTGCAGGGAAAAGGAAAGATCATCACCATCGACGCGGAGGGAAAGTGCCCCAAGGATCTCGCCGACGCCATCTGGGAGTTCCAGTTGCACTGGAAAAAGCAGGGTGTTTTCAAGAACATCGACGGAGTCGTCGATCCCAAAATGAACACCTTCAACAAAATGGCGGCGCTGGCAGCCGGATCAGAATCCATCGTCAAAACGACCGATGTTGTGGTCCACATCATTGGCGCAAGGAATCCCGCGGCGGGCGGCCAGACCGTGCCTGACGACGAGGGGCAATTGTTCGTCGGGGTCAGTTCTGTCCGGGCGTTCAATCAGGCCGTGCAATCCAGACCGGACTACCTCACCTTCCACAAGCCTCTCAAGCACATCATGATTCGCGGATTGGCCTCCGCTGCGCGTCTGGCGGAGATCGCCGCACAGATCGAGGCCATCGGCAAGAACGAAGAAACCAAGCCGATCGGGGGAGTGCTTTTGGTGGGACTAAGCAGCGGAGGCCCAAACATCCTGGACTTGGCGCGTCTGCTGGCGGGGAAGAAGATCCCGATCGACTACGTGGGTGTGTGCGATGCCGCGTTCTCGAACGCCCAAGATCCACGCCGCGCGATGAACTTCACCGCTCTGAAAACCGAGAACTTCTTCCAGAGGCGCGGCGATGCCATCGATCCCGCGCAGGAATTCCACGGACGGATTGAGGGCTTTCAGTCCAACGTCGATTTCACAGGCGATTTGGATTTCCAGGCGCGGCAACAGGTTCTTGAGGTGCAGTTGAAAGCGCTGCCCGGCTCTGCGGGGAGAACCCGTCAGGAAGCGATGGATGATTTTCACGTGATGGCGGTGAAGAAGGGATATACCACCGTGCGGTCGTCCTTGATGACTCGCTTGGCTTGAGGGAATGTCGTAGAGTCCAGTGGTGGTGGGCGCGACAGGACTCGAACCTGTGACCTCCTGCGTGTGAAGCAGAAAGGACGCTATTTCTAAGTTGTTGGAAAGATTGACTAAGTGATTTCTGATCAGCGGGTTAGATGGCCTCGCGAGCTTCCGTAGTTTTCCCCATTTTGCCGGGTTTTTCCTTTGGGGTACTACAGAAATCCCTACAAGTATTGCTACGTTATCCGATGATCGTGCTACCGGCGTCTGGAGCGTGATCCCGGGAGGGTGAGACCGATGATTTTAGTGAAGCGCCTCACTCCCGCTTTTACTTGTTCGTAGGGATCGTCGTAGTGCTCGCCTGCAATGTCTAATCTCGAAGAGCCGCTCATGATGCGAGCGGCCCATTCGGCATACTTGGAGGCTTCGGTTTGGGCGCATCCGTGGCGCACCTTCTGCCGCTCTACATATTCATCGAGTTGCTTCTCAAAATCTGCTCTCAAGCGAGCCTTGAATTCGTCACCTGACCCAAACGGGCTCAAGCGATGCCCGCGACCAGCCAATTCGGCGATCTGTCCTTTCTCATCGAGTTCGAATGCGAATATCGGGGCATCTGGGTACCATGTACGGGCCCGGGGAGGTACGTACCGGAACTCCTCGGCTGGGGCCTCCTCGATCGACCAAGCAAAGGGCAGGAGGGGGTTTTCAAAGTGCCGCTGTAGCGAGTACAGCGCCGCGGCCGCAATCCATTTGTCTATGACTTGGTACTTATTTCGCCAGTCCGCTATGGCTGTGGCGAGGCGCACGTATTCGGGGTTTGAAAACATCTCCATGCGCACGAACTTGGAACCCGGCGCCCATACTTCGGATAAGACCAGGCCGACATCATCACGAAAGCTCTCCAGCAATTTTGGGTAATGCACGTTCAAAGCGGCCAGAAACAGGCGGCGGCCGGCGTGCGGAGTAATCAAACCAGGGTCAGTACGCGGTTCGACTGGCTCATTCTCCACACGGCCCGCGATCGC
>CALFYN010000496.1 GCA_937952345.1 uncultured Acidobacteriota bacterium | reverse complement strand
CCCGTCCCACCGCGGGTGGCTGCGCAAGGTCCGCTGCAACTACAACTACATGGAAACCGCCACCACCTCCATCGAGCCCAATTTCCAGCTCGATCAATACGAGGTCATCGGCAACGTCATCAAGAGCGCCGGCCGCGCCATCCATTGCTGGCGCCGATCCACAAACGGTCTCATCACCAACAACGTCCGCATCGACGATCCCACCGGCAAGGAAGTGGTCATGGTCAACGCCCCCGGCGCATGGCAATCGCCCGAGAACGTAGTCTTGCGCGACAACCGCAATCACCTCAGCGAACCAATCGGCTACTGGGCCAACGTTTCCGGCGGCCAGGACAACCGCGCCACAGGCCCGTATTCCGCGGTCACCGGCGGCCAGGCGAGCATCGCCGAAGCCCCCTATTCCCGAGCCCACGGCCATCAGGCCAGAGCCCGTCGCCCCGGCGAAGACACCATCGCCGCGGGTGCATTTCAAACTCCTGGCGATGCCCAATCGAGTGTGCTCGTCGCGCGCGGCATTACCAAAGGCGATGCAACCGAAGAACTCCGCCCCGCCGGTGGCCACATCACCATCGGCCGCGATGCCGCCGTCGCCTTCCGCATCCTGCTGGTCGGGCGCGGCGAATCCGGCCGCGAACACGCCGCCTTCGAAGCCTCCGGCCTCGCCTACTGGACGGAAGGCCGCCTCATGGTCAAAGCCCAATCCAACGCCATCAGCCCGTCCCCAGCCACCCTCGAAGTCACCGGAGGCGAGCATCTGCAAATCAAAGCCAAAGGAATCCGCGGTACCACCATGCGCTGGGTCGCCAGAGTGGAACTCGCCGAAACCGCCTATTGAATCCACTAGCCAGTGACGTTACAGATCGTGGGGCTGCAGCCCGGTCTTCTTTGCCAGTTTCGCCAGAATGGCAGGTCCCAACTCCTCAGAATCGTGAAATGAAAATGGATAGTCTGCCCATCCATCCTTCTTCATGATTCTGTGTGAGCCTACAGTCCGATCATGGTGCCAGCCGATACGCTTCAGAGCAGCGAAGACTCGCCGCGCCTTTGCCGATGGCCAAAAGCTCATGCAGCAACGTCGAAGATTGCATTGACAGCATCGGGAGGCAACTCGCCATGAGCGATCCTGTCTAGAACGATCTCGCGGGCTGCCGATTGAACCCGTTGAATGGCATCCGATCTCGAATCGCCATAGAGAAGGACGTTCAATTCTGGGACTTCGGCTATCCAGCGACCGTCGATTTCCCGGTCCAACTGGATGGTCAACTTCATGGCCCTAGCTTATCACCGCCGCAATTTTGCGGTCTCGCGCGGCACTGGCGGCCCCCCCGCGGAGAGTAATTTTCCTAGTGTCTATGACGCCAGCCTCGCCCACCCCCCAAACCCCACCCACTGGCATACAATAAAGCAGAACCACTGGGAAACACCCTTGCTCATCCGATTCACCATCGCAGCTCTACTCTCGTCCCCTATCTGGGCTCAACCCCCCTCCTTCCGCCAAGGCGCATACCCCATCCTCGAATCCGCCGCGTGCCGCGCCTGCCACAACCGTGATGGAGTCGCTGCCGGCACCCGCCTCCTCTTCCCCGAAGGCGACGTCACCCCCACTCGCATCGAAGCCTTCGGCCGTTCCCTCGTCACCCTCATCGATCGCCTCGAGCCCGAAAAATCCCTCCTCCTCCAAAAACCCACCAATCGCACCGCGCACGTCGGCGGCGAACGCATCAAACCCGGCACCCCGCAGGAAGCAACCCTGCGCCAGTGGATCCAACACCTCACCACCCTCTCCGGCGATGATCTCGCCCAAGCCCTCCGCTACCGCGAAGAAGAAGAGTCCGGCACCGGCCACAGCGCACCCCGCGTCGAACTCCGCCGCCTCACCCACAGCCAATACAACAACACAGTCCGCGATCTCCTCGGTGACATCACCCGCCCCGCCACCCGCTTCCCGCCCGAAGATTTCGTCAACGGCTTCCGCAACCAAATCCAGGCCCAAAGCCTCTCCCCGCTCTTAATCGAAAACTACAGCACCGCCGCTGAAAAAATCGCCCTCAGCGCCATGCGTGGCGGAGACACCCGCAACCTCATCGGCTGCAAACCCTCCCCCACCTGCCGCGCCACCTTCGTCCGCGAATTCGGCCTCAAAGCCTTCCGCCGCCCGCTCGACCCCGAAGAGCAAAAACGCTACCAGGCCTTATTCGCCACCGAACAGGATTTCACCAAAGGAGCGCAACTCGTCATTGAGGCCATGCTCCAATCCTCCAGCTTCCTCTTCCGCCTCGAAGACACCGCCGAAGCCAGGTGGAAGCCCTACGCCACCGCCAGCCGCCTCTCCTACGCGCTCTGGGACACCATGCCCGATGCCGAACTCTTCGCCGCCGCGGCCAAAGGCACGCTCGCCACGCCCGCCGGTGTGCGCCAGCAGGTGCGCCGCATGCTCGATCATCCCCGCGCCCGCCAGTCCCTCAACGAATTCATCAGCCAGTGGCTCCGCTTCGATCGCATTCTTACGACCAGCAAGGATCGCCGCAAATACCCGCTCTTCACCCGCGAAACCGCCGTCGCCATGACCGAAGAAGCCCGCCTCTTCGTCAGCGATCTCGTCTGGAACGACAAGAACTTCATGGAGCTCTTCACCGCCCCCACCGGCTACGTGAACAGCGAACTCGCCACCATCTATCAAGTCCCGCCCCCGCCCCAGGAATTCTCCCGCGTCGACTTCCCGCCTGATTCCGGACGCGCCGGCATCCTCGGCCAGGCGCTCTTCCTCGCCGCCACCGCCAAGCCCGACGATTCCTCCCCCACCGCCCGAGGCCTCTTCATCCGTGAACAATTCCTTTGCCAGCACGTCCCCGATCCACCTGCCGGCGTCGATACCAACCTGCCGCCACTCAC
>CALFYN010000495.1 GCA_937952345.1 uncultured Acidobacteriota bacterium | reverse complement strand
GCGCCGGTGGTATCGACGACGGGGACGGAGAAGGCCGGGATGTGGGTGTGGCCGTCGCGCTGAAAAATGACGCAGCCTTTGGCGCCGCATTTCAGGACGAGGGTGGAAGCGCCGCGCGCGGCGAGGAAGTTCCAGATTTTTTCGTGCTCATGCGTGCCGGTGAGCATGAGGGCCTCGTCTTCATTGGCGAACAGGATATCGGTATGGGGCAGGGAAGGGCCGAGCACGTGCATCCATTCGCCGAGCGCATCCCAGGCCGTGTCCAGGGATGTGGCGAGGCCGAGTGATTTGGCTTGTGCGAGCAGCGCGGGCGCGAAGCCGCGCAGGTGGAGAATGGCGAACGGGTTGCCGATGTGGAGGCGTGAAAAGCCGCGCACCATATCCTTGGTGAGTTGGAAGGGATCGGCGAAGAGGAGGCGGCCGACGCCGGGCTGATGCAGAAATGCGCGTGTGCCGTCGGATTTGACGAGGGCGACGGTGGTGGCGGTTCCGGCGGCGAGGCGGCGAATGGCGGAGATGTCGACGCCACATTCGGCGAGGCGGGCGAGTGCCATTTCTCCGAAGGCATCGTTGCCGACCGCGCCGAGCAGGCGGACGGGGACGCCGAGTTTTCCGATGGCGGCGGAGGTGTTGGCGCCGTTGCCGCCGAGGGAAGGGGAGATGGAATCCACCCAGCGCGTGCCGCCCCACTGGATTTCATCGACGGGGCGGGTGAGGATATCGACGACGATGTTTCCGGTGGTGAGGATGCCGGGGATCATTCGGGCGACCCCGCGATGGCGTCGAAGAAGCCGGCGTCGATGGGCCAGAGGCCGGTGATTTTCGTGTTTTCGCTCGAGAATTTACCGGCGCTGAGGATGCCGCTGAGGGTTTGCGGCCCTTTGGTTGGGGGCATGGTGCGTTGCAGGACGGTAGTGGCGGCTTGCAACTCGCGAGCCATCTGGGTGGCCTGTTCCGGGGTTTCGCATTCGGCTTCGAGGCGGGCCTGGTAGCCGGCGGCGGTGCCATCGATGGCGATGAGGACTTCGCGGCTGGTGGAGAGGGCGGTGGCGAACATGCGCGCCGCGCCGGGCAGGACGGAAGTATCCTTGAGCAGATCGGGCGGGATGAGGAACCAGATGGGCTGGCTGGGGGGCAGGGAGGGTTTCGCGCCGCTGGAGCGGTTGAGTTTGGTGACGGCCTCGGAGTCGGCGCTGCTCGCGAAGGCGATCTGGCTGGAGGCGAGGCGGGCAAAGGAGAGGCGGCGTCCGGGGGTGGAAGCGGGCATGCGGCAGGTGTCGCCATCGCAGGCGCCGCCGTGGGTTGCCGCGTAGTGGCGCAAGCTGGACCAATCGAAGTTGCCGGTGAGGAAGGCGAGGGTCTCTTCGGCGCTGTAGGAAGCGAGGACGAGATCGAGATCCTTTTTGTAATCGAATCCGGTTTCCTTCACAAAGGCGAGATATTCGGGCTCTTCGGCGGATTTTCCAGCGAATTTTTCGATAATGCCGGCGGTGCGCAAGGCCTGGACATCGATGGCGAGGCGGAGGCGGTTCTGGGGGAGCCGGGCGAGTTGCTCGCCGCGCGGGATGCCGCCGATTTTGGCCCGGTAGAGGAGGGCGCCGGCGGCAAATCCGGCGACAGCGACGCAGGCGATGATGGCAATCCGCGCGGGCGATGCCACAAAGTTAGACCGTGGCCGTTTCGGCGGCGCGCGATTCCTTCCAGAGCTTCATATAGCCGCGGAGGTCGTTCATCATGGTTTCGAAGGTGGGCAGGTGGAGCGATTGCGCGCCGTCGCTGACCGCCTTTTCGGGGCAGGGGTGGACTTCGAGGATGAGTCCGTCGGCTCCGATGGCGACGGCGGCGCGGGAGAGCGCGGGCACGAGGCTGCGCTTGCCGGTGGCGTGGCTGGGATCGACGACGACGGGGAGGTGAGTCAATTCATTGAGCACCGGAACGGCAACGATGTCGCAGGTGTTGCGGGTGGCGGTTTCGAAGGTGCGAATGCCGCGCTCGCAGAGGATGACGTTGGGGTTGCCGTGGGCGACGATGTATTCGGCGGACATGAGGAGTTCGCGGATGGTGGAACTGAGTCCGCGCTTGAGCAGGACGGGGCGGCCGCAGTTGCCGAGTTCCTTGAGGAGGGCGAAGTTCTGCATGTTGCGGGCGCCGACCTGCATGATGTCGGCGTATTCGGCGATTAAGGAGACGTCGCGGTCGCTCATGACTTCGGTGACGATGGCGAGTCCGGTGGCCTGGCGGGCTTTGGCGAGCAGTTTGAGGCCTTCTTCGGCCATGCCCTGGAAGTCGTAGGGGGAGGTGCGCGGTTTGAATGCACCGCCGCGCAGGACTTTGGCTCCGGCGGCGGCGACGGCGTGGGCGCTCTCCATGATTTGGGATTCGCTTTCGACCGAGCAGGGGCCGGCCATGACGACGAAATCGTCGCCGCCGATTTCGACGCCGGAGCCGAGGCGGATGGTGGTGCGGCCGGAGCGGAACTCCTTGCTGACGAACTTGTAGGGGGCGGAGATGCGGACGGCCTTTTCGACGCAGGGCATGGCTTCGAGGGATTCGAGGCAATGGGTGACGTCGCCCATGCCGACGGCTCCGATGACGACCCGTTCTTCGCCTTCGATGGCGTGGATCTTATAGCCGAAATCGCGGATGCGGTCGCAGACGGATTCGATTTCGGCCTTGGTGGCGTAGCGCTTCATGGAGACGATCATGGATGTTGCACCTCTGTATAAAATCAAAAAACCCACTCTTGCGAGTGGGTTGGTTTACCGGATACTGAACTTGCTGATGCCCAACGCCACTCTACCGATTAGCTTCGGTAGCTAAATCGAAAGGTAAAGATGGCGGTGTGGCGAATCATGAAAGATCAGTATACAAGACGGCGGGATGTGGGGCAAGCGGGCCACGGCGTGCGATTTCAGCCGAGGGTCAGCTTGTGCCTCCGGAAGAACTTGCGATCCCAGGGTGCGCCGAGGCCGGGTTTTTCCGGGGCGTGTATGTAGCCTTGCTTGTCGATGGGGTAGGGGGCTTCGAAGCCTGCCAGAAATCCTTCGGCGTTCCAGAATCCCGGATCGTACATATATTCGAGGTAGCCGCTGTTGGGGGCGGCGCACTGCATGTGGAGGCTGATGAGCATGCCGACGCCGCTCTTGCCGTGGTGGGGCCCGAAGGGAAGACCGAAGGCCTCGGCCATGGCGGCGATCTTGCGGACCATGGTGATGGATCCGGATTGGACGGGATCGGGCTGCAGGTAGCTGTAGCATCGCTGGGAGCAGTAGCGGACAAAATCGCTGAAGCCGATGTTGCCTTCGCCGCCGGCCAGATGCATCCGGCGCAGGACGGCGCGCGTTGCGGCGAGTCCTTCGAAATCCTTGCGGTGGAGCGGCTCCTCGAGCCAATAGAGGCCCATCTCTTCGAGCGCCAGGGCGGTGCGTTTGGCGCGCTCGACGTCCCAGACGGGCGGTGGATCGCCGGGCTTTTTGCCGGCTTGGTTGGCGTCCACCATCACGTCCATTTTCCCGCGGACGGCGTCGATGACCTTGCGCGGCAGTTCGAGATCCCCGGCGATGTCCATCTTGTGGAGCCGGAGCTTGATGGCGCGGAATCCCAGTTCATGGAAGCGCAGGGCGTCGTCGACCCGCTCTTCGGGCGTTTTGAGAAAGTGCACCGTTGCGGCATAGGGGTGGACCTTGCTGCGATAGGCGCCCCAGACGCGGTAGAGCGGCTGGCCGAGCGCTTTGCCGATGATGTCCCACAAGGCGATATCGAGGAAAAACAGGCGCACGGGCGGCGTGGCGCGCACCTTCTGGAAAAACTCGACGTCATGCAGCGCGGTGTCGAAGGGATCCTTGCCGGTGAAATAGGGTTCGGCGTGGCGTAACACCTCGGCCGCGATGCCTTGCGGCAATTTGTAATCCCCGTCCATGGTGGTGCCGACGATGCCCTGATCGGTGAAGATCTGGACGATGACGTAATCGCGTGTGTCCTGGGGCTGCTGTTTGGGGTCCCAGGGCAGCACGAGACCTTTTCCGGTGGGGACTCCGCGCACTTCGGTGGCGGTGATTTTCGTGATTTTGAGGGGTTTGGCGGCGCGCAGCGGCGGCAGGATGCCGAGAGCTGTAGCGGCGCCGGCAAGCAATCCGAACTCCCTGCGTTGCATGGGACTCGTCTTATCAGAATCTGCTGTAAGGCGTCAAGAAGGGGTACAAAACTGACAACGCCGGACGTTGTTGGGCGTCCGGCGCTGACAGTCTCTCTTTTGTCGTTTCTCTCGGAAGACGGAAATGTGCTTTCTCGCTAGGACCTCCCTTGGAAACAGGTTTTAGGTTGCCGGGGTTTACCGGCTCAGTCTCTCTCTTTGCTTATTTAGTGGGTTTCACCCCGGTTTTCTCTCTCGCGGACTAGGTGTTTTTTTCTGCTCTATCTGTGATGGGGCGGCTAAAGAGGCTGGCGAAGCCACTTCTCGAGCGCGGCGCGGTAAGACCGGCTGAGGATCACCTCGGTCCCATCCTTCAGGACGATGGAATAATCGCCATGGGTGCGCGGGTGCAATTCATGAATACGGCCGGTATTGACCGCCGCCGAGCGGTGGACGCGTACGAACTGCCGCGGATCGAGGCGCTCCATCAACTGCCCGATGGTGGAGCGATAGAGGACTGGCTTTCCCCCGCTGTGGAGATAGACATACACTCCGGCGGCTTCAATCCAATCGATTTCCTCCGTGTTGAGAAACGTCACTTTTCCTGCGGAGCGGATGACCAGGCGGTCCCAACGCGAGCCGCCGGGGGAGGGCGTTTCCGACAGCAGGCTCGATATGCGGAGCGCTAATTCGCCGGCCTGGCGGTTGCGCAAGGCGTGGCGGGCGCGGTCGAGGGCGGATTCGAATCGCTCATCGCTGAAGGGTTTGAGCAGATAGTCGAGGGCGTGCGCTTCAAAGGCCCGGATGGCGTACTGATCGTACGCCGTGACGAAAATCGTCACGGGCAAGGCGGTGGGAGGAATGCCGCGCAGAACTCCGAAGCCGTCGAGTTCAGGCATCTGGATATCGAGGAAGAGCAGATCGGGCTTCGTTTCGGCGAGCAGAGCCAGCGCTTCTTTTCCATCGCGCGCCTCTCCTACAATCTCCACGTCCGATTGGCTGGCCAACAGATCGGAGAGTCTGGCGCGGGCGGGCTTTTCGTCGTCAGCGAGCAGAACCCGCATACGCCTCCTCCGGCTTCGGCGCGCGGCGCAGCGGCAAGCTGATCTGCACGGTGACTCCACCGTTCGCATTGTTGGCGAGCGTGAAGCGATAGCCGTTTTCGCCATACAAGGCGCGCAGGCGCTCCCGGGTATTGGCGATTCCGACGCCCTGGCTGTGCTGCGCATCCCAATCGGGAGGCAGCCCGGGCCCGTTGTCCCAGACGCGCAGATGGAGGGTATCGCCTTCGCTCCAGGCCGCCACGCCAATGACGCCAGGGGCGCTGCGCCGCGACACGCCGTGCTTGATGCAATTTTCCACGAGAGGCTGCAAGAGGAAGGTGGGCAACAGGGCATCGAGCAATTCCGGTTCGATGCGGATGTCCGTCTCCAGCCGGTCGGCGAAGCGGACTTTCTGGATTCCGAGGTAGCGGTCGAGGAAAGCGGCCTCGCGTTCGAGGGGGACCTCCTGATCCTCGCAGTGGTCGAGGGAAAGGCGCAACAATTCGCCCAATTGTTCGAGCATGCGGCGGGCGACCCGCGGGTCGCGCTCGACGTGGGCGGAGATGGCGTTCAGGGCATTGAAGAGGAAGTGCGGATGCAGTTGCGCGCGCAGGGCCTCCAACCGGGATTCGGCCAGCATACGCTCCAGTTCGGCGCGCCGCAATTCCCCTTCGCGGAGGCTGCGATAGTAGCCGTAAGCCGCGTAGCCGCCGAATATGACCCAATACACCAGCACGTTCCAATGAAACATGCCCCGCCAGGCGAGAGCCAGCGGTTCCATGGACCAGGAGAACGGATCGGGGGTGATGTCCAAGGCGTGGCGCGCGAACGACGATAGGAAAATATAGATGGCGGTGAAGGCGAATGAAGCCGGCACGTGCAAGAGAATCCTACGGGTGACGGCGTCGGGGGCGAGGGGCAAGACACGGTCGAAGCGGATGATCAGCGGCGCGAGCAGCGCCCAAACATACCATTGGGTGGCGGCGAACAGGAACGATTGCGGCCAAGTCATTTCGCGCGCACCGCGTCCGCTGCTGGTGGAATAGAAGAGAACGATGACGGTCCAGAAGGCGAAGGCGGAAAGCCATCGCGCAACGGGGCGGCGCTGCAATTGGTCGATGGTCACTCGCTGCTCCCGGCCAGGTCGCATTCCAGAATGCCCGGGGTGCGGAGGGGCAGGGACTCGAATCCGCCGCTGTGCAATTGCCGGGCCATGATCTCGAATCGTAAGTCCGCCGCCTGTCCGGCGTCAAACGCCAGTTTTCCGGTGATGGCGGCGAGGACAGATTCGGATTGGATGGAGCGGTCCATGAGGCCTCCGGGTTTGTGGCTGTTCCGCCCGAGCAGGAGGTGTGCGAGTTCGTGGGCGACCACCACTGCCAGGATCGCCGGTTGAGTGGCCGAAAGCGGGATGGCGGCGAGCGTGCCGTAGCCGCGGGCGTGGTAGTCGAAGCTCAGTTCCTCGACCTTGCCAAAGAACACCCGCGCCATGGTGGCGAAGCCTTCCTGCACGAGGATTGCGTGGCCCGCGTCCGGGCTGGTGGATTCGAAGCCTCGCCGGCCGGCCATTCCGGGCAGCAGGGCCAGGTGCAGCGCATCCGCGTCGAATACGTCCGGCTGGGCGGTGCGCCATTGCATGCGGATGCCGGCGGAACGGAACGCTTTTTCGGCAATCTGCATGCTTTTTTCGAGAACTTGCGGGGATACCGCGTCTTGATTGTGTACGAGCACGCTCACTGCTAGCAACGCGCCGAGCATCATTCACTCCAGGGCGGCGTCACGCCGTTCGAGCGGGCGTAGGCGATGGACTGGCCCAGATGTTCACTGAGGTGTTCGAGGGCCATCCACAGCGCGCCGCGGAGGGTGGTGTCCTGGCCGAACATCTTCACCGGTTTGTCGGCGTCCGCCACCGGCAGTTGCTCCACGGCCTTGCGGAAATGCGCGAACGATTCGCGAACCTGCGGCGCGATGCGGGCCTTTTCGGTGGTGGATTTATCGAAGCCGCGCATGTTGAAGCCTTGCGGGGGCGGGGTTCCGAAGACGCGAGTGATGGCGAAGTTCACTCCGGCGATGTGGAGGAACACTTCGCTGATGGAGCGCACTCCATCGGCCGGCCGCCAGGAGTATTTTTCCGCCGGCACGCGTTCGGAAAGGTCGGTGAATTTTTTCTCCAGCGCGGCAATGCGCGCGAGGCATTCGTCCTGGAAACCCGCGCCCGAGAGGGAACCGCTGGTGACGATTCCCAACACCAGCGCTGCCTGAAGAATTCTGTTGTGCATCCTGTAATCTCCTGACTTCAGGCTATCCGGCGGATTCGGCATGGTCACGCAGTTTGTAATGAAAGCCTCGTGCAGTGTTGTGGACGGGACTGCGAGGGAAACAACAACCCGCTGGATCAGGTTTTTGCCGTAGGGACTTCTGCTGTAGGCCAACTTACGATGGGGCATGGCCGTTTGGTTTGCCCTCTTTGCTATCAGTGCGGCTTCGCTGCAGACGGAGTCCGTGGTTCGCACTGGCTGCGATGCCGAGGATACGCAAGTAGCCGTGCTGGCGGCGGGTACGCCGGTGGAGGTGCGGTCGGCGCTGTCGGGGGGGAGCGGCACGTGTTACAAGATCGCGGCCAAGGTGGATGGGCGCGAAGTGAGCGGGTATGTGGCGGCGAAGGCGCTGGCCAGTGTCGCATCGTTCGATGAGGCGCGGCGGGCGGCGCGCGGGTTTGGGGCATCGCAGGCGGCGCAATCGGAGCAGGTGCAATCGATGGTGCGGCAGGCGACGGCGAAATCGGGGCGCGAGCATCCGGCGGCGAAGGCGTGGGCGTTGATCGAGGCCAATCAACCCGCCGAGGCACTGCGCATGCTGGAGCAGGATTTGCTGCGCTATCCGGTGGATCCGTATCTGCATGCGGTGGCGGGAATGGCTTACTACCGGATGGATAATCTGGACCGGGCGATTCTGCATTGGAAGGAGTCGGCGGCCATTGAGGCGAATCCGTCGGTTGCGGCGATGCTCAAGCGGGCGGAGCGGGAGAAGGCGGCGGATCATGGGTCGGAGCGGATGGTGGGGAATCGGGTGGTGCTGCGCTATGAGCGCTCGGCTTTGTCGGGGCCGTTTGCGCAGGCGATGCTGCAGGTGCTGGATGAGGAGTACACGCGGGTGTCGTATCAATTGGGGTGCCGTGCCAGCGAGAAGGTGACGGCGGTGGCGCAGAGCCGGGAGAGCTACTTCGCTTCGACACAGGCCGCGGAGTGGAGCGGGGGATTGTACGATGGGCGCATACATGTGCCGGTGACGGAGTCGCGGCAGGTGAGCGCGCAGACTCGCAAGACGTTCGCGCATGAGCTGGTGCATGCGTGTTTGCATGAATTGGGGAGTTGGCCGAGCTGGCTGCATGAGGGGCTGGCGCAGAAGTTTTCGGGGGAGAGCATGCCGCCCGGCTCGCGGGCGATGATCGAGGAGATGCGGAAGGCGAAGGCATTGCCGAAACTGGCGCGGTTGGGGCAGAACTGGTCGCGGATGAGCGCGAAGCATGCGGGGGTGGCGTATACGCTGGCGCTGTATGCGGCGGAG
>CALFYN010000494.1 GCA_937952345.1 uncultured Acidobacteriota bacterium | reverse complement strand
GCCGCCGCCAGTGCCCCGGCGCATCGCTCGCTATCCCTTCCACCAGCGTCTTCATCTGCAGCCCGTTCACCACGCTCTTCCCGCCCGGATGATTCGTGAACACCACGTACGTCTCCGCCGCATGCTTGCGGATGCGGTCCATGCGCTGTTTCCACTCCGCCAGTTCCGCGGTCGTATATAAATAGTCGCGCGCCCCCGGCCGCTGAAACCACTCCCCGGCCTCACCACGCCCATGCATCCGCACATACGCCACCGGCGACGTCAGAAACGACGTCGCAGGCATCGCGTTCACATGCTGCGGCTGATCCACATTGACAAACCCCACGTGGTAATCCAGGAACACACCCAGCGCCTCATCGCGCATCCACGAACTATGCCGCATCTCCGCCACCAGCGGATACGCATGCAGCGCCCGCCGCAGTTGAATAAAGTATTCGCGATTCTCCGCCGTGAACCGGAACGCCCACGGAAACTGCATCACCACGCAGCCCAGTTTCTTCGCCGCCGCCAGCGGCCGCAGCGCTTCGCCGAAACGCTCCACCAGCCCCGGCTCCAGCCGTCTTTCATGCGTCAACTCCGGCGGTGCCTGCACCGTGAACCGGAAGTTCGGATTGTGCGCCACCTTGCGAACCCAAAGCGCGCTCAGTTCCGGCCGCAAGGCATGCGAGGCCGGCACCTCCACCGTATCGAAAAAGGTGGAGAGAAACGCCAGCGGGTGGAAACTGGCAGACTGTGCCGGATACACCGTGCGCATCCAATCGGCATGCCGCCATCCCGAAGGACCCGAGCGAAAAGTGGTAGGGGGGAAGTGAGAGGACATTGTAAGAACCTCGTTTTCTGTTATTCGCTTTTTGTTCGCCTTCAGAATACAGCACCCTTCCGCCCCCGTCAACAAAAATTTTTTTTAATGTCAGACGTAACCTACACGCCCCCTCCACCGCCCTTACATTCAAATCCCCGTTACGACGGCGGGCGCACTCACCCCTTTCACCCAAATGTTGCGCCCGCTTTTCCTTCTCCTCCCTTTGCCCACTCCCGCCTTGGCACATCCACAAACCATTTCTGATGTTTGGGTTAAATCGCGCTTCCTCCCACCCGCCGAGAGGTGCTAAGATCAAGAAAACGCCCCGGAAGGCATGCTGTCGATGAAGACCTTCCTGGCTCTAGACAACCCTACCCCAAGGAGACCCGCAATGGAGACGGGCAACCGACGGCTCATCCGTCCACCAATCGATCTGAAGGACAAATCCGATAAGGGCAGAGGACTCCCCCCAGCGAAAAAGCAGGTTCCGCCGGAACAGACCAACGCCGAAAACTTTTACTACGTCAAACAGATGCAGGCGAAGACGCCCATGGTCTTCGTCCTCAAAGGCGGTGAAACCCTGCACGGGGTCATCGAGTGGTATGACAAGACCTGCCTTAAGGTCAACCGCGAAGATGGCCCGAACATCCTGCTCTACAAGGCCAACATCGCTTACATGTATAAGGACGAGTCGGAAGGCGACTAAACCCGCCTCTTCGCCTGTTCCCGCATTTCCAAACGGATCTTCCGCCGTTCACCAGCCCTCTGGTAACGGCGGATTTCCTCCTCGCTCTGCGGAATCACCTGCGGCAGCGCCACCTTCTTCCCCTCCTCGTCAATCGCCACGAACGTCAGGTACGCTGAACTCGTGTGCCGCACCGCCCCCGTCCGCAGATTCTCCACCAACACCTTCACCCCCACTTCCATCGATGTCGTGAACACCCGGTTCACCGAAGCCTTCATCAGCACCAGTTCCCCAATGTGCACCGGATACAAAAAATTCATGTGGTCGATCGACGCCGTTACCACCGAGCACCGCGCATGCCGCATCGCCGCCAGCGCCGCCGCGATATCCACCAGATGCATCACCCGCCCGCCCAGCAGGTTCCCCAACGGATTGGCATGCGTGGGCAGTGCCATCTCCGATATCTCGCTCGCCGACTCGCTCACCAGCCGGCCTTCAGTGGGTAAACTCATCGCCGGTTATATTAGCATGGAGTCTTATGCCAATTGACCGCGTTCAGGCTCTCCAGGCCCTTCTCGAACAGGATCCCAACAACAGCTTTGCCCGCTACGGCCTCGCCCAGGCTTACGCCTCCAACGGTCAGTACGAACAGGCCGTCTCCGCCTACCGCGACCTCATCGCCGCCAACCCGGACTACGTCGCAGCCTACTACCACTGCGGCCAGGCTCTCGAACGCATGGGCAACCCTGACGACGCCCGATCCATCTATGAGCAGGGTATTGAAGCATGCTCCCGCACCGGCGACGCACACACTCGGAGTGAAATCCAGGCTGCCCTCGACATCCTGTAACCGTGGCGCCCTCCGCCAAACACCTCTCCCTTCTCACGTCATTACGTGATATGCTCACCAAAGCCAGCAACATCGGCCTTTATCCACTTAAGAGGGGGAATATCGATGAAAATTCGTGCCATATGCGCGTATGCGTTGCGCACAGGCTTGGTGGTTTTCTTTTGCGCGCTCGCCGCGTGGGCGCAAGATCCCATTCCACTCACCAACTGGTACGCGCCGCCGTCGTTCGATCCGGCCGGCGGAGCCAAGGATGCGCGTAGCGCCGCCATTACCGGCCCCTTGTCTTTGGTGGCCGTCACGCCTTGCCGCCTCGTCGACACTCGCCCCGAATACGC
>CALFYN010000493.1 GCA_937952345.1 uncultured Acidobacteriota bacterium | reverse complement strand
AGATCCGTTCACTCGCATCGCTCGACGCGACTTCCTCGTCGGCGGCGGCGCGCTACGTCGTGGGAATCCAGGAACTCCTCGGCAAGCGCTTCGAGCCAGATATGCGCCCGCGCGACGAACGCGTGGTGAGTGGGTTGCGCACCGTGGTGGAGAGCCTGGCAGCGCGGTGACAGGCGGGGCTACGGCAGTCCCCTCTGCTCCTCGCTGGCGAGCTGGTCGGCAGTGGAAAGGTAGAGCGCGCCCTCTTCGTGCCCCAGTCGCATGAGCACGAGCCCGGAGGAGACCCGCTCCGCGAGGCCCCACTCCCAAATTGCCTGCGCGTGCGTCCCGGTCAGCGCAGCAAGTTGTGCAGCGGCCTCGCGCGCGTGTCGTTCGAGGTCCGGATCTGGGAGATGCGCCGGCCTCCAGCCGCGGAGCCAGCACGCGAGGTCATACTCAGGCTCGATGAAGGCGCCCTCGGGGTCGATGAATTTGTGGGTGCCGCCATGTTCCAGTGCTGCGAGGAGGTTTCCCGGATGGGCATCGCCGTGGCAGATCACCGCGCGCGAGGGGTCGGACGCAGCACCTCGGCGGGCGGCGAACTCGAGCGCGAGCGCGATGGTCCCTTCATCGCATGGGCGCCCGAGGCCTTCCCATGCTCGCGGGATGAACGCTTTGAGCCAAGCTGCCTTGCCCGGGCCATCGGTAAGGCCCTTGGGATCGACCTCGACCTTCCACGCCTCACGGATAGCACCGCAATAGAGCTCCATCTCTTGGTCCTGCGGCCACTGCTCTGCCCACAATTGCTGGCCAAGGCGTTCCACCACCATCGCCCGGTGTAGGGGACTGCGGCGATAGAGGCGGGCATAGCCGCGCCCCTCCGCCGCCTCGAGGATGTCCGCCTCCAGCGTGCCAACACGGGGGTCGGGGACCGCTACCTTCAGAATTGCCGGCAGACCGTCGGCCATGTGCACTTCGGCGACGAGCGCGTTCGCGCCCCCGTGCATGATCGGCCCAAGTTCCAGCTCCCAATTCGCGACGAGCTCCGTCACGGTGTCGTCGAGACCTTCCAGCCAGGCTTGGCCCACTTCGCCCAGGTCAAGCGCTCGCCTGCGCACGAGGGCGGGGACTTCGACGTGTGCCACGTGACGATCTCCTGGGGGCCGCCCCCCGATGCGGGAACCGGCCAGTTGGATGCTCTAGCCCTTGAGCGCCAGCCAGAGCTTCGGGAATTGCTGCGGGATGTCGCCCGTCATCAATGCCTGCAGCTCAGGGCTGAGCTCACCGAGGATTTCGCCGCTGACCTCCGCCGTCGCGAGAATCGGCTCCATCAGGTGGGCCATGTGCTGGCCGTGGTCGATCAGCGACTGCGAATCGACGTAGCGTTCGAGGACGATGGCCTCGGATTCGTCCGCGGTGAAGTAGGTCTCGTACTGGAGAGTCCCCGGCTCGCTGGAGCGGACAATCTCCATTGCCTCTTTCGAAAGCCGCTTGAATTCTTCGACTTTGCCGGGATGGAATTTGAAGCGGGCGATGCCCTGCAACTCGCTCATGTGTGTTCCGCCTTCAAATGTTGGGCTCGATCCTACCGGCGGCTCGCCGGGCCAGCAACGAGGAGCGACGCGCATCGATGCCTTCAACTCGATGCCCACCGAATCACGGACGGGTCCCACCACGGGCTTATGGCCGTGCCACCCTGGGGCTCTCGAGCAGAGGTCGAAGCGTCGCTTCAAGCGCTCCGGTGAGCGACCGGGCGTAGGATGCCGTGATGTGATAGTCGTTCGTGTAGACAATCATGTTGCCGATAACCGGTGAACACACCTCGTCGCAGAACCATGGCGTCACATCAATGAACCCGATCCGCGCCTCATCGGCCACTTGCCGCTCGACATCGTTGTAGGTGTCGCGGGTTGCCTCGGCGAGCGTCTTCGAACACGCCTGGACGTCGGTGGGATTTCGCGAGAGACAGTCTAGCGAACCTCGCCAGCGCGGGTTGTCTCCAAGGATGACCAGCTTCGTGTTCGGCGATTCGATGCGGGCCATCGTGTTGCGGAGGCCGGCCGCCCAGGCGTCGCGGGATATCGGTTCGCCGTTTGAATCGACCATGTAGTCGCATCCGTTGCAGCTCGCGAAGACGACTAGTTCGGGCGCCGATTCGTTGATACGGGTGATCACTCCATCCAGCCACGACGCACAATCAGGCGCGGGAGCAACAAGTCGCTGCTGGCCGTCGGAATACAGGTTCATGAACGTCACCGAACTGGCGGGGCAGCCGGCTTTGCCAAGGAGCACGAGACGCAACTTCATGCGCTTCGCTATCTCATCGAACGCTTCGAGCCACTGACCGGCGTGTGAGTCGCCGACGAGGAACATCGTGGAGGCGCCGGCCTTGTCGCCGTAGATGCAGTCCGGTGATGTCAGCGCCACATGGGGGTCGATACGGCACGGCTTCGCCCATTCGGCCAGCCAGGCGAGGTCATACCGTGTGTCGTCATCGAGAGCCGGTTCCAGGTCCGGCGGGAGCGAGGTGATCGAAGGAGACACCGCCACCCGTCGCAGCACCTCGGCGACGGGGTCGACTGGCTCTTCCGGCGCAGCGATGGCCGGCTCTGGCTCTGGCTCTGCTTCGCGAGCGGCTACGGTCGCGACTGATGGGGCCCCGTTGCGCGCCATTTGCCACCCGCTGAGCCCGTACGCACCCACCACCAGGCAAGCGCCCAGCGCAACGCCAGCCCACGGGCGCTGCGCCAATGGCCGGGCATAACGGACCGGGTTCTCGATGAGGTGATGCATGAGGACGGCCAGCACCAGCGCCAGGGCGACAAGGCCCGCACGGTCCGCGGCGGAGAGTGCACCTTCGGAACGTTGTTCGGCGATGACCAGCACTGGCCAGTGCGTGAGGTAGAAGGAATAGGACCACTTGCCCAGCTGCTGAAACGGCAGGCGTCGCAGGAGCATTGCAGCCCCGCCCCGAGGCGAAACCGTCCCGCCGGCGACGACCATCGCGGTCGCGAGGACGGGGAGCGCGACGGCCGCCCCCGGGAACGTTGTACCGCCATCGTAGGCAAACGCCGCCGCGAAAATGCCCGCCAATCCGGCCCACGTAAGCGCCGCGGCAGCCTTGCTGGGCAACCGGCGAAGATGGGGCACGCCTACGGCGAGGAGCGCGCCGAGCGCCAGCTCCCATGCCCGTGTGAGCGGCGAAAAGAACGCCCAAATAGGGTTCGTGGATGTTTGCACGACCGACCATGCGAACGAGGCGGCGACGATGAGCGCCAGGATCAGTGCGAGCTTGGCCGCCAGACCCATCCGCGGGGCAATTCGGGCGACCGCGACAACCGTGAGCGGCCAGACGAGATAGAACTGCTCTTCGACCGCGAGCGACCAGAAGTGCTGGAGAGGCGAGGGCGGCGCGCCAAGGTTGAGGTATTGCGTGCCTTCGTGCGCGAGATGGAGG
>CALFYN010000492.1 GCA_937952345.1 uncultured Acidobacteriota bacterium | reverse complement strand
GCTGGAACACAACTACGCGACGGGCGATCACAACCTCGGCGATGGCCAGCGCCAGGCCTTCGAGCAACTCTACCCCACACCCTGGAGCGTCGTCGGCCGCGCCGTCGATCTCGCGTCCCGCAACCTCCATGAGCCCGTCCTCGGATGGGAATGGCAGCCCCATCGCAAATGGAAATTCCGCGGCACGGCACGCGTGTTCTGGCTCGCCGACACCCACGATGCGCTCTACACGTTGAGCGGGGCGGTTTATGCGCGCCATGCCAGCGCTGCCGGCAGCCGCGTTGGAGAAGAAACCGGAGGCTGGGTCATGTACCAGTTTTCCCGCAGTGTCCAGTTCTGGATCGGCTACGCCCGCCTCTTCCCCGGCCCATACCTGAAAGACGCCGGACGTGGAAACTCCGTCCACTACCCCTTCGCCGTCTGGTCCTACACGCTCTGAAGCCGGTTTTTGGAACATCGGTTACATCTTTGGCGTATACTTTTCTCGGAGGGCCAATGGCATTCAAAGACGCTCTGGGGAGCTTCCTCAAGAAACAATTCATTGACGTTATTCACTGGGTGGAGCCCGAGGACGGGATCCTCGCCTGGCGCTATCCCATGCAGGACATGGAAATCCAGAACGGCGCCAAGCTCACCGTGCGTGAATCGCAGATGGCCGCCTTCGTCAACGAGGGCCGCATGGCCGACGTCTTTGGCCCGGGCCTCTACACGCTCAACACGCAGACTCTGCCCCTGCTCACCAACCTCATGAACTGGGACAAGATGTTCCAATCCCCGTTCAAGAGCGACGTCTATTTCTTCTCCACGCGCGTGCAGACCAACCAGAAATGGGGCACGGCGACGCCGGTGACGGTGCGCGACAAGGACTTCGGAGCCGTCCGCCTGCGCGCCTATGGCATCTATTCCTGGCGCATCGCCGATCCGCGCGCATTCCACACCAACGTCAGCGGCACACGCGAAACTTATACCGTCGCCGAGATCGAAGGACAGCTTCGCAACACCATCATCGGCCGCATGACGGATACCTTCGCCGAAAGCCAGGTGCCGTTCCTCGACATGGCCGCCAACCAGGTGGAATTGGGCCAGCAGATCGCCGACCACATCAAGCCGGTATTCGAGAAATACGGCATTGTGCTCGACAGCTTCGTGGTGGAAAACCTGTCCCTGCCGGAAGAGTTGCAGAAGCGGCTGGACGAGCGCATCGGCATGAACATGATCGGCGACATGGGCAAGTACACGCAGTTTCAGGTGGCTCAGTCAATGCCGATTGCCGCGGCCAACGAAGGCGCGGGCGGCACGGGTGCCCTGGGCGCGCAACTCGGCATCGGTGTGGCGATGGCGCAGTCGATGATGGGCGCATTCCAGCAGGGTGGCGGATTGCAGCCTCCGCAGCAGCCTCCGCCGGGAGGTGCGCCCGTAGCTCCAGTGGCGCCGGTGACTCCCGCCGCCGGTGGCGCGGCTCCGGCCGGCAAGGACACAAAGTTCTGCATGGAGTGCGGCACTACGATGCCCGCCAAGGCGAAATTCTGCCCCAACTGCGGCACCGCGCAAGGTTGATGATAAAGGTGGTACGCTAGACTCTCCATGACTGGCCGTGAATGGGTGGTGGATGCCTACGGCTGCCGCCCGGAAGATCTGAAGAGCCGCGAGCGGCTGGAAAAGCTGTTCACGCAGTTGATCAGTTCGCTCGCGCTCAAACCCGTGGCGCCGCCGCACTGGCATCAGTTCCCCGAGCCTGGAGGGGTAACGGGGTTCGTGATCCTCGAAGAATCGCATCTGGCCGTGCACACGTTTCCCGAACACGGATCGTTGTGCCTGAGCCTGTTCTGCTGCAAGCCGCGGCCGGAGTTCAATTTCGTTTTCTATCTGGGAGGCGAGTTCGGAGCCGAGAGCGTGCGCGTGAGGCGTATCGAGCGTCCTTACGGCACGCTGCTGCCCGCCGCATAATTCACGTTATGTCGAAACCCGCAGGAAATTGCCCCAATTGTGGCGCGCCCATCCAGTTCCAATTCTCGAGCGCGGTGCAGACCACGTGTCCGTACTGCGGCTCCATCCTGGTGCGCCACGACGTCAATCTGGAAAAAGTCGGTGAAGTGGCGGACCTGCCCGTGGACCCCTCGCCGATTCAGCTCCTGACCGAAGGCATCTACAAGAACAAGAGCTTTCGCGTGGTGGGCCGTATCGTCTATCAGTACGACCAGGGCTATTGGAACGAGTGGCATTGCGTGACGCATCAGGGCGAAAGCCTCTGGCTTTCCGACGCCATGGCGCAGTACGCCATTACCTGGCACGTCCAGCCCAAGGAGCCGCTGCCCAAGTTCGGACAGATCAATATTGGAAAGAAGATCAAGTGGGGAGACGTGGCCTACGAGGCATTCACCTGGCACGCCGCCAGCTACGTCACCGTGCAGGGCGAGTTGCCATTCGAATATTGGGACAAATCGAAGTGCAGCTTCGTCGATCTGAAGGCTGCGGGCAACCTCTTCGGCACCATTGATTACAGCGAGGACCCGCCTTTGTTATTCTTGGGCGAGTACGTGGAGTTCGATTCCCTGCGTCTGAAAAATCTACGGGAGTTTGAAGGCTGGTAAATGGGTATTCCGGCAAAGCCCACACCCGCGGCGAAATCTCTCAACTGCCCGAACTGCGGCGGGACAGTGGAATTGCGCGGACTCGGGCGGTCGTTGAGCGTGGTCTGCATCCAGTGCCTGAGCGTGCTCGACACGACGACGCCGAGCCTGCAGGTGATCCAGAAATTCCAGGCCAAGCAGCGCATTCAGCCGCTCATCCCTCTCGGCACCCGCGGAACCTTGCGCGGTGATCCCTACGAGGTCATCGGATTCCAGGCTCGTGAACTGGTGGTGGATGCGGTGGCGTATCAATGGCGGGAATACCTGCTGTTCAATCCCTACAAGGGCTTCCGATACCTCACCGAATACAACGGCCACTGGAACGACGTGACCGTGCTGCGCACGCAACCCGATGTGAGCACCGCGGGGATGCGCCCCACGGCGAAACACCTTGGCGAAACCTATCAGCATTTCCAGCATTACGAAGCACGGACGGTCTTCGTGATGGGCGAATTCCCCTGGCGCGTGCGCGTCGGCGAAATGGCCACTTGCGACGATTACATTCATCCGCCGCGTATCCTGTCGCGCGAGGCGGCCGACAACGAAGTCAATTGGTCCGTCGGCGAATACACCACGGGCGCCGAGGTTTGGAAGCACTTCAAGCTGAAGGGATCGCCTCCGCCGGCGATTGGCGTATTCGCCAATCAGCCTTCGCCCTCGGCGGGCACCGTGGCACAGGCGTGGTCGCGCTTCATCGTCTGGACGTTCATTCTGATCTGCATCCAGGCGGTTTGGGCCACCATTCTGCATTCGAAGAAGACGGTGTTCCAGCAGCGCTATTCTTTCACCCAGAACAGGACGGCAGGGGAGAATTCCTTCGTGACTGACGTCTTCGAACTGAAGGGCCGCACGTCGAATCTCAACGTGGAGATCGCCACGGATTTGAGCAACGAGTGGGCTTTCTTCCAACTGGCGCTGATCAACGCCGACACAAGCACAGCCTACGATTTCAGCCGCCAGGTGAGTTATTACAGTGGCCGCGATTCGGACGGAACGTGGACCGAGGGCAGCGCGCGCGATTCGGTGACGCTGCCGCAGGTAGCGCCGGGGCGATATTACCTGCGCGTGGAACCGGAAATGGACGCCACCACACCGGCCACGGTGCCGCGTAGCGTGCGCTATGAGATCAAAGTGGTGCATGATGTTACGACATGGGTATACTTCTTCATCGGGTTCCTGCTGCTGTTGATTCCGCCCATCTGGACGACTCTGCGCAGTGGCAGCTTCGAGATGAAACGATGGGCCGAGAGCGACTACGGCAGTGGAACGTCGTCGTCGAGCGGAGATGACGAGTAAATCATGATACGATCCCTGTTTTCGATTTACGGATTGCTGGTGGCCGGCTGGGTCGGCTATTCGCAGTGGAGCGGCTGGAGCATTGACCGTGTCAATGAGCTGAAGAATGTGCCGAAATCCATCCGCGACAACCCTGGCGCCTGGCGCTCCCACTACGGCGGCCTCGGCCGCTACTACGGAGGCAAGTAACTTTTATGGCGGAATTCCATCCCGGTTTCCTGCTCAACGCACTCATTTACGCGGTGCTGGGCATCATCATTTTTGTCATCGCTTTCACGGTCCTCGATAAGATGACGCCCTACGCGCTGTGGAAGGAGATTGTGGAAGAGAAGAACGTGGCGCTGGCGATTCTGGTGGGCGCGATGAGCCTGGGCATGTGCATCATCATCGCCTCGGCCGTGCACTAAGCTAACGTTGGCTATCCTTCTTCTTCTTTCGATCTTCGTCATCGCGGCCTGCGGCCTCATCTATGAGCTGCTCGCGGGCACGCTGGCCAGCTATCTGCTGGGCGACAGTGTCCTGCAATTCTCCACTGTCATCGGCAGCTATCTGTTCGCGATGGGGATTGGCAGCTACCTTTCCAAGTTCATCGCCCGAGGTCTGGTGACGCGGTTTGTCACCATCGAAATCATGGTCGGCCTGGTGGGCGGCCTGTCTTCCACTATTCTGTTTCTTGCCTTCGCCTATACACAGGGCTTTCGTGTGTTGCTGTATGCCCTGGTGATCGTCATTGGAACTCTGGTGGGACTGGAAATTCCATTGATGATGCGCATTCTCAAGGACCGGTTTGAGTTTCGGGATCTTGTCGCCCAGGTGCTGACGTTTGACTATCTGGGTGCGCTGGGAGCGTCGCTGGTGTTTCCCTTGTGGCTGGTGCCGCAGCTTGGGTTGGTGCGCGGCGCGATCTTCTTCGGCCTGCTCAATCTGGCGGTGGCTTTGTGGACGACGTTTCTGTTTCAGGAGCGCATTGGATCGGCGATGCGGCTGCGGGTGCTTTGTCTGGTGTCGATGGCCGTGCTGAGCGTGGGAATGGCGTATGCGGATCACATCCTGGATCTGGCCGATAGTGCTTTGTACGCCGATGAGGTGATCTTCGCGCGCAATACGCGCTACCAGCGGATTGTGCTGACGAAGTGGCGCGATGATCTGCGGCTGTTTCTGAATTCCCATCTGCAGTTCAGTTCGCGGGATGAGCACCGGTATCATGAGGCGCTGGTGCATCCGGGACTTTCCGCCGTGCCCGGCGCGCGGAACCTGCTGGTGCTGGGGGGCGGCGATGGGCTCGCCGTGCGCGAGATGCTGAAGTATCCCGGGGTGGAGTCGATCACGCTGGTCGATCTCGACAAGGAGATGACCGATCTGTTCGCCACGCATCCGGTGCTGAAAGGATTCAACCAGGGGTCGCTGCGCGCGCCGAAGGTGAAGGTGATCAACGCCGACGCCTTCCCCTGGCTCGAAACCAATCAGGAGATTTTTGATTTTGTCGTCATCGACTTCCCCGACCCCACGAATTTTTCATTGGGCAAGTTGTACACGACGGCCTTCTACCGCCTGCTGGCGCGGCATCTGAGCCAGGGCGGGCTGGCGGTGGCGCAGAGCACATCGCCGCTGTTTGCCCGACAATCGTTCTGGTGCGTGGCGGAGACGATGAAGGCGGCCGGGTTTCGGACGTATCCGTATCACGCCTATGTGCCTTCGTTCGGGGAATGGGGCTTTGTCATGGCGGGCAAACGCGACTACGAGCCGCCCCAATCACTTCCCG
>CALFYN010000491.1 GCA_937952345.1 uncultured Acidobacteriota bacterium | reverse complement strand
AAACAAACCATGCCGAGGGATAGTCCGGTGGGCTCATCGGAGACGACGGAGGCAGCGCCGGAACCAGTTTCTTGCGCTGCTTCCAGAGCCTCATCGGATCGGTAGGCCCCGATGCCTTGAATCCCCGCCCGCAGGGCGGAACACTCATTAGCGGAGAGCGCACTCTCTCAATTTCCGGCTGAACCAACACAGTTTGGGATGCGGGTAGCATTCGCCTTTGCACATACGAGCATGGGCGGCGCCAACTGACTCAACACGGAATCCCAACATGCGTTTGTTCATGGCCAAGTCCGCCGCGCTCGAAGGACTTGCGGTCAGGTGATTCGTTACCGCTCCGTTCTTTTCCGCGGCTGCCGGGCAAAGCGCCGCTGGAGGTAGGGCAGGGTGGTCGACAGGTAATACTGGTGCCCGCTCTTCAGTGCGCTGTGCCATTGGCGGTTGAGCCCCTCTGAGAATTCTGGAATCCAGAAGCGGTCGGGGATGGGTAACTGCGCTCCGCCCACCGAACCCCGGGAGACGTCGACCGTGATCACTCCTTCTCCCTCTTGATGGGACATTCGCGCCAGGACCTCGCCTCGCCCGTCCACGATTTGCGTTTCACCCAGATAGTGAGATGGGTAGGGAACCGGCTCTCCGGGCCACGACTGCCCCACGAACTTCCCCGCGTGCGACGCATGAACTACCGGGACGCCGAGAATCCGCGCAAGCGTGCCCGGAGCGGCGTTCAACATCTCGAGTCCTCGTGTGCGAAATGGGTGGTCCACCGGGTCGCTGTCCCTGGCGGTCCACCAGCACGAACCACCCACCACCATGTTCACTTTGTCCTTGAGGCGCGCCGCAGTTTTGGATCGGATGAACTCCCAACAGAGCGCGGCACCAACATTGCCTTGCGGAGTGGATAAAACCCCGTCATCCTCGCCGCCAACGTAATAGCAGTTCTCCCAGAACGTCGGTTGATCTTTGTCGTGCCGGGGGGTGCGTCCATCCGGTAAGGCCAACACAAAGGTGTTGTATACGTTGCCGTCGCGCCACGCCAGAAACGAGCCGCCTACTATGGCTTTACCTTGCCGAGCCAATTTCCGGAGCAACTGGGCCGGGGCACCGTCGGCAGCCTGGACCGCGTTGGCCATTTCGGGATGAAAGACCATCCCCGACGCGAAGAACTCCGGCAGAATCACCCACTGTGCTCTACGCCGGATGGCGTCGCGCACAAGCCGCTCGGCTTTGGCCAGATTGGCCTCCACGTTGCCGAGTTCGGCAGTCATCTGGATCGCCGCCACGCGGATTGTCGACGTGGCGGTAGCGGCGCGTCCGAGGCCGGCCGCAAGAAACTCCCGCCTCGTTAGCGGGAACGAAGCCATCTAACCCTCCTCGTTCGTAGCGTCCCTCATTGTACGCGTGGCAGCGTTCCCTGTCGACCCGTTTGATTCGACACCCGTTTGATTCGATTCCAGTCAAGTCTAATCTCCTGAAAAGGTGTGGATTGAGCCGCCCCTCATTTCCTGAATGTGGGCTTCTCGGAAACAGGCCCAAACGGCGATGTGGGAAGCGCCAGATTTGGTTTCCCTCCAGTTGTTCGGCTGCTCTTCCACGACTTGATCCGCGTTCCACTACCCGAACTTGGCTGGTCTAACGGTATCAGCGGGTATGGTTCGCGCAGTTGTACACGCTTCGACAGAAGCTGCGAAGGAACGACCACGATGGGTCGTTCACCTGGGTCCGGGAACCCATCCCGGTCCTTGTCCTGGTTGTTGATTCCCATCGCCGGGACGTCGATGGCGCTGAAGATGGCCCACGTTCCCTGGTACTCCACCGTGTCGTCGTCAACGCATGTAGCCACGTCGCTGTGGAC
>CALFYN010000490.1 GCA_937952345.1 uncultured Acidobacteriota bacterium | reverse complement strand
CCCTGGGCCTTGAAGCCGAGTTCGATAAGCCCGTGCGCATCGATCTCAACGGAGCCGTGGACCTGCCCCTCATCGGCTCCATCACCGCCGGAGGCTTGACCGTGGACGAGCTCAAAACCCAAATCGCCAGGCGTCTCGAAACCCAGGTGCGCCACCCCGTGGTTTCTATCAGCGTCGTCGAATTCGGCAGCCAGCCGGTCTCCATCCTTGGCGCCGTCAACAACCCCGGCGTTCACCAGTTGCGCGGGCGCCGCAATCTCGCTGAAGTCCTTTCCCTTGCCGGCGGACTCCGCTCCGATGCCGGCTATGCCATCAAGATCAGCCGCCAGATCCGCCAGAAAGCCATTCCCCTTCCCTCCGCCAAACTCGACGCAACCGGCGAATTCAGCGTCGCCGAGGTTCGTGTGAAGCAGATTCTCGACGCCACAAACCCCGATTGCAATATTCCCATCCAGCCCCACGATGTCATCACCGTGCCGCCCGCCGAACTTGTCTATGTCCTCGGCGCTGTCCGAAAGCCCGGTGGCTTCCTGCTCCACGACCGTGAGTCCATTTCCGCCCTCCACGCTCTTTCCCTCGCCGAAGGGCTTGGCTCCACTCCAGCCCCGCAAAATAGCCTCATCCTCAGAAAAACAGCGGACTCCACGGACCGCCAGGAAATCCCCATTGACCTTCGCAAAGTCCTCGCCGGACGCTCTCCCGATGTCATGATGCAGGCCAACGACGTGTTGCTCGTCCCCACCAGCACCGGCAAAAAGATCGCCGCACGTGCGATAGAAGCCATTGTCCAAACCGGTACCGGCATTGCCATTTGGCGCCGCTGACCCACCTTACAGAGAACCGACATGCGTAACGAACTCATTCCCTCTCCCCCCGCGTCACTGCAAGATTCATCCAGTTGTCCGCAAGAGATCACCATGGTTCCCGAAACCTGGCAGGAATCCTCCGCCAGCCTCGGCGATGCCGGCCGCTTGATCGCCCGCCACAAGCTCCGTTTCACCGCCATCGTTCTCGCCGGAGCCCTCCTCGGACAAGCAGTAAACTTCCTCCAGACTCCCGTCTTTCGCTCCGAAACCACCATCGAGGTACAGGGCTTCAACGAAAACTACCTCAACCTTCAGGACGTCGACCCCACCGCGCCGCTCTCTCCCCAAGGCATGGATAGCTACATCCAGACGCAAGTGGAAATCCTCCAGAATCCAGCCCTCCTCCAGCCGGTATCGAATCGCCTGCGTCTCGCCGATACCGAAGAATTCCGCACCCGGCCGAACTGGGCGGCGAACCTTGCCGGTATGCTGCAGTTGCCGCTCCCATCCAGCCTCGCCGCCAACATCCATACTCAGCAGCAAGTCATCGACAACCTGCGCGTCTACCAACTCGGCCAAAGCCGCCTCATTCGCGTCAGCTTCGATTCCCGCGACCCCAATCTCGCCGCCGGCTTTGTCAACGAATTGCTCAAGGAATACGGCAAGCAGACCTTCGAGGCCCGCTGGCAGACCAACTCCCAGACTCGCGATCTCCTCGCCTCCCAACTCGATGACCTCCGCCACCGCCTGGAATCCTCCGAATACCAGTTGCAGCGCTATGCCCGCGACAATGGACTGCTATTCTCCACCGGCCGCGAAAGTGTCGGAGAAGAGCGCCTCCGCCAAATCCAAACGGAGCTTTCCCGCGCCCAAGCCAATCGCATCCTCAAACAAACCCTCGTCGACGCCGCCGCCAGCGCCCCCGCCGGCTCCCTGCCCTCCATCCTCGATAACGGCAGCCTCCGCACCTATCAGAACAAGCTCACCGACCTGAAGCGCGAACTCGCCGATCTCACCTCCTTCTACCAGCCCGAAAGCTACAAAGCCGCCCGCGTCCAAGCGCAAATCGACCAGGTCGAAGCCGCCATTCGAAACGAAGTCAATGACGTTCACCGCCGCATCAAACGCGAGTATGAAGCCGCACTCTCCCAGGAACGCCAGTTGAACGACGCATACAACGCACAGGCCCGGCTCTTGACCGATCAGTCCACCAAGGCCGTCCGCTACAACATCCTGCTCCGTGAAGTGGAAACCAATCGCCTGCTCTATGACGGCATGCTGCAGAAGGTGAAGGACGCCCGAATTGCTTCCGCCATCCGCGCCAGCAACGTGCGTCCCATCGGTCCCGTCGAGCCCCCGCTGGCCCCCTACAAGCCCAACGTCCTTCTCAATCTCGCACTTGGCCTCGGCCTCGGTCTCACCGTGGCCGCCGGCACCGTCCTCCTCCAGCGCCGCTCGGAGCTTCCCGTGCGCGCCCCCGGCGAATTGTCCACCAGCCTCAATCTGCCCGAACTCGGCGCTATCCCCCGGCTCAATTCCACCGGTATTTCCAACTACCTGCCCATCCTGTCGAAGAATCGGCATGCGAACGATGGCATCGCACTCGTCACCCTCGACCACAAGCTGTCCGACATCTCCGAATCCTTCCGCAACACGCTGGCTTCCATTGTCTTGCCAGGACCGGAAACATCGCCGAAAATCCTGGTCGTCACCAGTTCCTATGCGCGCGAGGGAAAAACAACCGTTGCCAGCAATCTCGGCATTGCTTTGGCGGACATCGGCCGCAACGTCCTCCTCGTCGACGCCGACATCCGCAATCCCCAATTGCAGAAAATCTTCGGCGTTCCCAACACGTGGGGATTGAGTGACCTGCTTCGCGATCCCGCCGCCGTATCGCGTCTGCCTCGCGAAGGCCTTGGCAAACCCACTGCCGTGCCCCGCCTCTCTCTCTTAACCAGCGGCCCGCCCGCCAAGGACTGGCACGAACTCCTCCATTCCCACGCCTTGGCCCTCCTCCTCAGCAGAATGCGCGAGCATTTTGACCATGTGCTCCTCGACGCGCCCCCCTCCCTCCTGTTCGCCGATGCCCGCGTTCTCGGCCGCCATTCCGATGGAGTCATCCTCGTCGTGCGCGCCAATCAAACCTCGCGCGGTGCTGTCCTCGCCGCCATTCGCCGGCTCCGCGCCGACGGGCTCCCGCTAAGCGGCGCGATTCTCAACGACTGGGATCCCCAAATTCATGGTGACGCCTACGGCTACCCCGATCTGCGCCGTTACAGCAAGCACTATGAGCAATCAGTGCATTAGCCTTCCCGCTCAGGATCTTCCTCTACCGGGTGCGCTCCGCGTCGAGGACTCATCCCTGCATGCCGGTGTCGGTTGGTCTCTCTCCGGCAACATCGTCTTCGCCGCCTCGCAGTGGGGCATCCTCTCCGCCCTCGCCTACTTCGGAGGCGCCGTCGCAGTCGGACAATTTTCCCTCGGCCTCGCCATCGCCACGCCCATCCTCACCTTCACCAATCTGCAACTCCGCGCCATCGTCGCCACCGATGCCACAAACCGGCGTTCTTTCCCCGATTACCTGCGCTTGCGTTCCGCCACTACCCTGCTCGCGCTCTCCGCCATGATCGCCGTGCTCCTCTGCACCCCCTATCGGGGCGTCACCTTTTGGATGATCGTCTGCGTCGCCCTCGCCAAAGCGATCGACTCCTGCAGCGACATACACTATGGCCTCTTCCAGCAGCAGGAGCGCTTCCGGTCCGTTGCCGTATCCCTGATGCTCCGCGGCACACTCGGCACGGCGCTGCTGGCAGCAGTAATATACACGACAGGCAATGCTTCCTTTGCCGTTGCGGCCCTTGCCGCCGCATGGCTCGCCGTCCTTCTGCTTCACGATGTCCCGTCCGGCCGCACCTTCGCCCCATCAACCGGCGCCCTTCTGCCCGCACCGAAATCCTTCTTCCTGTCCCGCCGAGACCTGCTCTTCCTGCGCACGGTCCTTCCCCTGGGCTTCGTCAGCGCGCTGATCTCCCTGCAGACCAACGTCCCGCGCTACTTCATCCAGTGGCATTCCGGCGAATCCGCCCTCGGCATCTTCTCTGCCATTGCCTATCTCGGCACGTTGCTCACGGTCTTCATCGACGCCCTTGGTGCCGCGGCCATGCCCCGCCTCGCTCGCCACTTCGCCGCCGGAAGGATCTCCGATTTCCGCGGGCTCGTCGCCCGGCTATCGGCCTTGGCTTGCATGGCGGGGCTTCTCGGCGTCATCGCCGCCGCCGCCATCGGCCCCCTCGTGCTTCGCATCGCCTACGGCAAGGAGTTTGTTCCCTACCGCGAGTTGTTCGTATGGTTGATGGCGGCTACCGCCGTCACCTGCCTCGGAACGGTGCTCACCTGCGCCCTCACCGCCGCCGGCCGTCTCCGCGTCCAGGTGCCTCTCTTCTTCACCGCCGTCGCCACCGCATCGTTAGGCTGCGCGATCCTGATTCCCAAAGCCGGCTCCATCGGCGCCGCATGGGCCATGCTCACAGCGGCCACGGTTCACGCCGTATTGACGCTGGCTCTCGTGGCCCATTCGTGCCGCCCGTCTCCGGCACCGCATAGAATCCCGTGAATCCAGCCTTCCTCACACCCCGCGCCCAATGCCGCCCCGGCGTGCTCGACCTGACGCTATGGACCTTCATCGCCCTGCTCCCCTGCCAAGTCGAGATTGTCGTCGATCTTCGTCTCGCTCCTTCCGATTTCTTCCTCATTCTCGCGGTCATTCTCGGCGCCGCCAGCCTGCGCCTGGTCACTCACGCCTGGAGCATCTGGCTATTCTGCGTCCCTGCCGTCATCATCGGCGGAGCGTTCCTGGCGGCCGTCGAACGCGGACAACTCAGTCGCTACGTCATCGTCAACAAATGCATCGGGATTGCCGTTCTCCTCGTCTTCTACATGCTGGTCACCACTGTCGCCCGCTCCTGGCCGCAAATCCATACGCTGCTGCGCATCTTCGTCGCCAGCGTCGTTATCCAGAACTGGGCTGCCATGGCGGCCTTCCTCGCCGGACGTGTGTTCGGCTTCTATCTCCCGCTACTCAACGGTAATCCCTACCGCCTCTGCGGAATGCTGGTCGATGCCAATGGCTACGGCGGCCTTCTCATCGTTGCGCTCGTCCTGAACGAAGTCGTTGCCTCCGGACCCCGCCCCCTGTTCTCGCGCACCTTCACCAACATCGCCACCACCACGCTCCTCCTCGGAATCGTTTTAACCTTCTCCCGGTCTTCGTGGCTGTCGCTGGCCACCGTCTGGTTTGCCTCTCTTCTGCTGCGGCGCCGTGTCGCCCTCCGCATCGCAGCCTTCGCCTGTACCGCCCTCATCATCGTCCCCTTTCTCGGCAGCAGCGCCCTCGTCTATGCCAGAGCCATGGCAAGCCGCCCGAGTCAGGTGCTCCAGCGTTTCGATATCATCTTCGAGGCCTTCCACTACTTCTCCCAGCAACCCTTCTTCGGCATCGGCCTCGGCGGATTCCTCGATCGCGAGAATGTCATCGTTCACAACACCGCGCTCTGGTTTCTTGCCGAATTCGGCATCTTCGGCTTCCTCGTTTTGATGGGCTTCCTTCTCTCCATCTTCTGGAATGGTTTCGTTGCCTACCGCCTTGCCCCCGCGGCCCAACAGCCCATACTCCTCGCCCTGCTTCTGGCGCATCTCGCAATGTGCGCTCTTTCTCTTGGAATTGAAGCGTTCTATATGCGTCCCTGGTGGCTCATCTTCGCCTTGATCGGCTCTGCCTACAGCATCGTTGTCCAGCCCGCGGCGCCGCCTTGGCGTCTCCCCATACCTGTCCCTCAACCCGTCTGTAACGAATCGAGGATTTAGAATGGCCGCGAAATCTGCTCCCTCCATCACCATCCTGCGTACCGCGGCCGGCTCTCCGCCCAGTGTTTCTCAAATTCAGCGGTTCCAGGAAAAAGGCCTCCGCGTCGTCGCTGTCGACTCCGATCCGCTCGCCGTCGGCTCCGTCTTTGCCGACGCCGCGTATCAGGTGCCCTTGGCCACGGCCCCCGGCTACGTGGATGAACTTCTGGACATATGCCGGACCGAACGCGTCGACTGGCTTGTTCCCAACCTCGACGAGGAGCTCGTGCTCCTCTCCTCCAACCGCCACCGCTTTGAAGCGATCGGCACTCGCCTCCTCCTCTCCAATACCAACACCGTTGCCATCTGTACCGACAAGCTGAAAACCAGCCATTTCTTCGCCCGCAACGGCATCCCCGGACCTCGCACCTGGGATGGGCAATCCTTGCCCCCCCTCGCCGACCTCCACCCATTCCCCAAAATCGTCAAGCCTCGCTCCGGACGCGGAAGCACCGGTGTCCATCTGGTCCACGACTGGGACGAACTCCGCTTCTTCCTCCAACGAACCCCCGCCCCCGTCGTCCAGGACTTCGCCCCCGGTGTCGAGTTCACCATCGACGCCTTGGCCGGCTTCGATAGCAACCTCCTCGTGATCTCTCCCCGCCGCCGCATTGCCACGGACTCAGGCATTTCCTCCAAAGGCAGTTGCACCTGGAACGAAGAGATCGTCTACTGGGTCCGCAAAATCATCCAGCTCCTCCCCATCGTCGGCCCCGCCAATATCCAATGCTTCCTCGGCGACGATGCCAATCTCGTCTTCACCGAAGTCAATGCCCGCATCGCCGGATCCTGCATTCTCACCGAAGCCGCCGGAGTCCCCTTCTTCGACGGCATCATCGCCTTGCTGCGCGGCGAGACACCCCTGCCTTTCCTCCATCCCGCTCCCGGACACATCATGCTCCGCTATTGGAGCGAGGTCTACCTCACCCCCGAACAGGCCGCCCAGTTGACCCGGAATTGCCATGTGGCAGGCAGTCGGATTTGACCTCGACAACACGCTCTACGATCAGGGCCAGCACCTGCGCTCCTTCTTTCGTGAGGCAAGCCAGTGGCTGGCTCGCGAAACCTACATCGACCACCACTGCGCCCAGAAGTGCTTCCTCGAAACGTGGGAACGCCGAACCATGGCCTACCCCCTCCTCTTCGATGAAGTCCTCCACGCGCTCGGCCTTTGGCAGCGTTCCCGCGTCCTCGAACTCGTATCTCTCTACAGGAACCATCGCTGCCGCCTCTGCTGCTACCCCGGCGTCCGATCCACGCTCGGCCCCTTGGCCCGCCGTCTCCCGCTGTTCCTCATCACCGATGGCCACAAGCATCTGCAGTCGTTCAAAGTCGACCAGCTTGGCCTCTCACGCTACTTCAAAGTCCTCATCTTCACCGATGACTTCGGACCCGGCGGCCAAAAGCCGGCCTCACTCTCCTTTACCGAAGCATCGCGCCAGCTCGGGCTCCACCCCTCCGATTGCCTATTCGTCGGCGACGACCCGGACCGCGACGTCGCCGGAGCATACCTCGCCGGAATGGGAACCGCGCGTGTGCTCACTGGTCCTTACCGCCACAGGCTATGCCTGCTCGATCCCGACTACACCATCGGCGATCTCCACACTCTGGGCCGCATCCTCCGTGCTGATTTCTTCGATGACGCCGTCAGTTCCTCAGGAGGTACTCATGCACAAGATCCGAGTCCTGCACGTGATTGGCAGCTCAAAGTTCGGAGGCGCTTCGACGATCATCCTTGAGCTGTGCCGGTTAGTGCGGAGAAACGGGTGGGATGTGGATGTCCTGGCCGACGATCCCATCTTCCAACAAGCTGTCCTCGATGATGGCTTGGGTTCTGTCCCCATGCCCGGCATCGATCGCGCCATCCGTCCCTGGAAAGATTTCGCGGCACTCTTCCGCCTTTACAGATTCCTCCGCGAATCCAAATACACCCTGGTGCACACGCACACGTCCAAGGGAGGATTCCTCGGCCGCATCGCCGCCCGTCTGGCCGGCGTCCCCGTCATCATCCACACCGCCCACGGCTTCGCCATTCATGAGAAGTCGCCCTTCTGGCAAAAGCTCAGTTATGCCGCCCTCGAGCGCTTCGCCGCCTCCTGCTGCGATGCCGTCGTTTGCGTCAGCGAGTTCCACCGCGCCTGGGGGGAGCGCCTGCACCTCGCCCCCAGGAAAAAGCTCTTCGCCATTCCCAACGGCATCCGGCCCGACACGCTTCAGCCCTCTCTGTCCGCCGCCCTCGTGCGCCGCTCCATCCGCGTCCGGGCCGGCACTACCGTCCTGCTTTGCCCCGGCCGCCTCGCCCGGCAAAAAGGCATCGAATACCTCCTTGCCGCCGTGGCCCAACTGCGCCAAACCCTCGGCGATTCCTTCCACCTCTACATCGCCGGCGACGGCCCCGCCCGCAAAGAATACGAACAACTGGCGCACCGCCTCGATCTCCACCAGCATGTCTCCTTCCTCGGATTCCGCAACGATATTCCGAACCTCCTCGCCGCCGCCGACATCGTCGTCCTCCCCAGCATTCGCGAAGGTCTCTCTCTCGCTCTGCTCGAGGCAATGGCCGCATCCAAACCCATCATCGCCACCTCCATCGGCAGCAATCGCGAAGTCCAGGGCGCACTCCTTGTCGATCCGGCCAACACGGAACAACTCGCCGCGGCCATCGCCCGGCTCTGCCAGGATCCGCATCTGGCCAAATGCCTCGGAGCCTACGCCGGCGCCCTCCTCCGCAACCGCTACACGGAAAAACGCATGATCGAGGATTACTGGCAAATCTACCGGGAGCTGATGGCGAACAAGGGCATCTTTCCCGATTCCCAACTGGAAGACCAACAACAACTCGGGCAACACACACCCGCCGGGATCGCGAGT
>CALFYN010000489.1 GCA_937952345.1 uncultured Acidobacteriota bacterium | reverse complement strand
CGGGCGCCACCGTTGCTGCTGCGCAACTGGGTAGGGTATTGCGGGTCTGCCGACGTTGATGCGTGTGTGGATGAGGTACGAGGTGTTTTCAGGTCTTAAATCCGACCAGCACCTGGTCGGATTTCGCGCTACCATGGAGGATGGGAAGAATGACAAGAGTCAACATTCAAGAGGCGAAGACGCACCTCTCTCGTTACATCGAGAGAGCCATTCAGGGCGAGGTTATCATCGTGTGCCGTCACAATCAGCCGGTGGCCGAACTTCGCCCCTTGAGCAGCCAACCTGCGCTCCCCGTGCGTACTGCCGGGTTGTTAAAGGGCCAGATTCAGTGGGAACCCGGTGCATTCGATCCAATGAGCGACGAAGAACTTGCGGAGTTTGACGGTTCGCCGATTTTTCCCTGGCGGCGATAGCCATGAGGCTGCTTCTCGATACGTGTGCTTTCCTTTGGTTCCAGGCTGATTCCCCTCAACTTTCTCCTGTCGCGCGCGTCCAGATTCTAGACCCCGCAAACGAGGTATATCTTAGCGCCGTGTCGGTTTGGGAGATCGCCCGCAAGTACGCCCAGGGGAAGATCGCCCTGCCGTCGCACCCCTCGACTCTGATTCCGGCGCTGCGCCAAGAATCCGGAATCGAGACTCTTCCCTTTTCTGAAGCGGATGCGTTTGCCGCTGAGAAACTCCAACTTTTCCACAAGGATCCGTTCGACCGAATGCTGATTGCACAGGCGCTCATGAGCGGACTTGCGATCGTAACGTCGGATCGCGCCTTCGAGCCTTATCCCGTCCGCGTGATCTGGTAGGATACCTCCAGCCCTTCATGTGCGGGTGATGCGTCCATTCCCTTTTTCCATTGACAAGCACTCATTTTCGTATGAGACTTTTGTCTTGCCTCGGCGACTTAGGTCAGTAGACGGGGTTGGCGAGGGGATTACTGTCTGACAGTAATATTTTTGGTTTGACAAGAGAGCCAGTGGCTTCCTATAATGACAATTTCTGTCTGGGAAGTATCCCTATTCGTGTGAAGTCAGGGGCTGCATGAGGATGCGCACACCTGGCTATCGTGAACAAATAAAAATCAAAGGCTAAAGGTGGAAGGTTCCCGCCTTGCAGGTGGTTAATGTCTCAGCTATTTCACCCCAGCACTAACGTTGTCGCCAAAGTCAGCATCGCCGCCATCGTGCTTATCGCCGGTGGGGCGGGCTACGCGCTGATGACGGTCAATCGTGCGCCGTATGTCTCGCGGGCAAATATCCCATTTGACCAGGCGGTTCCTTTTTCGCATAAACACCACGTGGCGGGATTGGGAATCGATTGTCGTTACTGCCACAGCACGGTGGAGCGGACGGCGACGGCCGGGATGCCGGCGACGGAGACGTGCATGAGCTGCCACTCCATGATCTGGACGAACGCTCCGATGCTGGAGCCGGTGCGGCAGAGTTGGGCGACGGGCAAGTCGCTCGAATGGAACCGGGTACACGATCTCCCGGGGTTTGTTTATTTCAATCACAGTATCCACGTGAACAAGGGCATGGGTTGTTCGGAATGCCACGGGCCAGTGGATCAGATGCCTTTGATGTATCAGGCCAATACGCTGTATATGGAATGGTGCCTCGACTGCCACCGCAACCCGGAAGCGAAGATCCGGCCGCGGGACAAGGTATTCGATATGACCTACAAGCATCCTCCGAACCAGGCTGAGCTGGGCGCGAAGCTGGTGAAGGAATACAACGTTCTGAAGCTGACGGATTGCTACACATGTCATCGATGAGCACAAGCGGAAACGCACATTTCCCAATACTTGGACAATCGCCGCGGCTCGATTTGCACGCCGTGCGCGAGAAGCTCCAGGGCAAGACCGGGGACCAGCTTTGGCGGAGCCTGGAGGAACTGGCGGAATCGCCGGAGATTCAGGATTTGCTGAAGAATGAGTTTCCGCAGACGGGCTCGGATTGGCGGACCCCGCTCGACCGGCGCAACCTCTTCAAGCTGATGGGGGCATCGCTGGGGCTGGCCGGATTGACGGCTTGTACGCGGCAGCCACTGGAAAAGATTGTCCCGTATGTGAAGCCGCCCGAGGAATTTGGCGGCAATGAGCCGGTGCAGTACGCGACGGCGCAGTTGAATGGCGGTTACGCCGCCGGGTTGCTGGTGCTGAGCCACCAGGGCCGGCCGACGAAGGCGGAAGGGAATCCGGAGCATCCGGGAAGTTTGGGATCGACGGACATTTTCGCGCAGGCGAACCTGCTGACGATGTACGATCCGGACCGTTCGGAGACCGTACTGAACGAAGGGCAAGTCAGCAACAACACGAATTTCTGGGGCGCGCTGACGGTGATCCGCGAGAAGCACTTCGCCAAGAAGGGCGCGGGGCTGCGGATTCTGACCGAGAACATCACTTCGCCGAGCCTGATCGAAACGATGCAGGCCGTGCTGGCGATGATGCCGGAAGCAAAGTGGCATGCCTGGGATCCGTCGTCGAACGATTCGGCTCGGGCGGGGGCGGTGATGGCGTTCGGCGAGCCGGCATCGAGCTATTTCAATGTGCCCGCAGCGGATGTCATCTTCTCGCTGGATTCCGATTTTCTGAATTACGGGCCGGGCGCGGTACGCTACTCGCGCGATTTCGCGGCGCGGCGCAAGCCGGAAGTCGGCAAGAAGCGGATGAACCGCCTGTACGTGGTGGAAACGCATCCGACGGTGACGAGCGGACTGGCGGATCACCGGTTATCCCTGAAGCCTTCGGAGATTGAAGGCGTGGCGCGGACGCTGGCGGCGAAGCTGGGCGTGAATGTGGAAGCGCCTTCGACGCCGCACGATGCGTGGGTAACGGCGCTCGCTAAGGATTTGCAATCGAAGCAAGGTGCTTCGCTGGTGGTGGCTGGCGATACGCAGCCTCCGGTGGTGCATGCACTGGCGCACGCCATCAACGAGAAGCTGGGCAATTTCGGGAAGACGGTGATGGTGACGGAGCCGATGGAAGGCATCGCGACACCTCACATCGACTCGCTGAAAACGCTGGTGGCCGATATGGATGCGGGGAAAGTGGAAACCCTGATTGTGCTGTCGGGCAATCCGGTGTACACGGCTCCGCCGGACCTGAAGTTCAAGGACGCGTTCCTGAAGGTGGCCAACCGCATTCACCTTGGGCTGTATGTGGATGAGACGGCGTTCTACTGCCACTGGCATGTGCCGGAGGCGCATACGCTGGAGACCTGGGGCGATGCGCGGGCCCACGATGGCACGATCACAACGATTCAGCCGCTGATCGATCCGCTGTATGGCGGCAAGACGGCGATGGAAGTGTTGTCGGCGCTGGCGGGCAAGCAGGGGACGAATTATCAACTGCACCGCCGCTTCTGGCGCGATAAGTTGAAGCTGGCGGATTTCGATACGCAGTTCTCGAAAGCGCTGCACGACGGCTTCTGGGCGAATACGGCGCTGGCGGCGAAGAACGTTACGGTGAAGGCCGATTTCAAGGCGATGACGCCGGCGGCCGCGCCGAGCGGGATGGAGATTGCGTTCCGGCTGGATCCGACGGTGCTCGATGGGCGCTACGCGAACAATAGCTGGTTGCAGGAACTGCCGAATCCGGTATCGAAGGTGGTGTGGGACAACGCGGTGCATGTGTCGCCGACGACGGCCGAGAAATTGGGCGTCACCACCAACGATGTCGTGAACCTGAAGGTGGGTTCGGCGACGGTAAAGGGATCGGTCTGGGTGACTCCGGGGCAGGCTCCGAATACGGTCACGGTGCACCTGGGATACGGACGCGGCAAGGCGGGCAAGGTGGGCACGGGCATCGGGTTCGATGTCAACCCGCTGCGCACGAGCGACAAGCTGTGGGCGAATGCGGTTGAGTTGTCGAACGCGAACCAGTACTACAAGCTGGTTTCGACGCAGACGCATCACGGCATTGAGCAGATCAAGGATGCCGACGCGGCGCAGATCGACCGCAAGATTGTGCGGGTGGCGTCGGAAGAGGAATTCCAAAAGCATCCGGAATTCGCCAAGCACATGGTGGAAGATCCGCCGGCGGATTTCAGCATGTACGCGCCGGGCTGGGATTATTCGAAGGGCTACGCCTGGGGCATGTCGATCGATTTGAACGCATGCCACGGCTGCGGAGCGTGTACGATCGCCTGCCAGGCGGAGAACAACATTCCGGTGGTCGGCAAGGATGAAGTGGTGCGCGGGCGCGAAATGCACTGGATCCGGATTGACCGGTATCACAAGGGCGATATCGACAATCCGGCGGCGTATTCGCAGCCGGTGACCTGTATGCACTGCGAGAACGCGCCGTGCGAGCCGGTGTGTCCGGTGGCGGCGACGGTGCATAGCGAAGAAGGTATCAACCAGATGGTGTACAACCGCTGCGTGGGTACCCGGTATTGTTCGAACAACTGCCCGTACAAAGTGCGGCGGTTCAATTTCTTCCTTTACAACGATTGGGATACGAAGAGCCTGCACGGGCTGCGGAATCCGGAAGTGACGGCGCGGAGCCGCGGTGTGATGGAGAAGTGCAGCTACTGCATCCAGCGCATCAATCACGCGAAGATCACGGCGGAGAAGGAAGACCGGAAGGTAAAAGACGGCGAGATCGTGACGGCGTGCCAGCAGGTGTGTCCGACGCAGGCGATCACGTTCGGCGATTTGAACGATACAGAGAGCCGGATGTCGAAGGCGAAGGCGGATCCGCGGAATTACGGGATTCTGACGGACCTGAACACGAAGCCGCGGACGACGTATATGGCACGGTTGCAGAATCCCAACCCGGAGCTGGAGAAGGCATAGGAAATGGCACAGGAAAAGATCGATCATTCCGGGCCAGCCATCGAAACCGGGCCCACCCCCATGGTGGCGCCGGGTCATAATTTTTCGACGGTCACGGACAAGATATCCGCGATACCGATTGAAGTAGGCTGGCCGCGATTCTGGCTGATCGGGTTCACGATCACCTTCTCCGTCTTCATGATGTTGCTGGGCACCATCGTGTGGCTGGTGGGCAAAGGTATCGGCGTGTGGGGCGTAAACGTACCCGTAGGCTGGGGCTTTGACATTATCAACTTTGTCTGGTGGATCGGTATCGGCCACGCGGGAACGCTGATTTCGGCGATTCTGTTGCTGTTGAAGCAGCAGTGGCGCATGTCGATTTCGCGATTCGCGGAAGCGATGACGCTGTTCGCGGTGGCCTGCGCGTTCCTGTATCCGACGTTCCATACGGGGCGTCCGTGGCTGGCATACTGGCTGCTGCCGTATCCGAACACGATGGCGATGTGGCCGCAACCGCGCAGTCCGCTGCTGTGGGACGTGTTCGCGGTTTCGACGTACGCAACGATTTCCCTGGTGTTCTGGTATGTGGGTCTGATTCCGGATTTGGCGACGATGCGCGACAAGGCGAAGTCGCAGGCGGGACGGATCATTTACGGGATGTTGTCGCTTGGCTGGCGCGGATCGGCGAAGCACTGGAACCATTACGAAATGGCCTCGCTGATTCTGGCGGGCATGTCGACGCCGCTGGTGCTTTCGGTGCACACGGTGGTCAGCTTCGACTTCGCGGTGGGCCTGATTCCGGGGTGGCACGCGACGATCTTCCCGCCCTACTTTGTGGCGGGCGCGATTTATTCGGGTTTCGCGATGGTGTTAACGCTGGCGATTCCTCTGCGGGCCTGGTATAAGCTGCAGGATTTCATCACGATGAAGCACATCGAGAACATGTGCAAGGTGATGCTGGCGACGGGCCTGATTGTGGCTTACGGCTACTTCATGGAAGCGTTCATGGCCTGGTATAGCGGCAATATCTGGGAAATGTTCATGTTCAAGAACCGGACCAGCGGGCCGTACGGATGGTCGTACTGGTCACTGATTCTGTTCAACGTGCTGGTGCCGCAGGTGCTGTGGTCGAAGAAGGCGCGGGCGAATGTGCCGCTGGTGTTCATCGTTTCGATCATCATCAACATCGGCATGTGGCTGGAGCGGTTTGTGATCATCGTGACCAGCTTGCACCGCGACTTTCTGCCGGGCAGTTGGGGCATGTACTACCCGACGAAGTACGATTGGAGCTTTTACATCGGGTCCATCGGAATGTTCCTCACGCTGATGTATCTGTTCGTGAGAGTGTTGCCGTCGATTGCGATGTTCGAAGTACGCATGATTCTTCCCAAATCGAACAAGGGAGGCAGCCACTAAATGCGGAAGTCGGTATACGGCCTGATGGCCGAATTCGAAACGCCGGAAAAGCTGGTGTATGCCTGCGAAGCCGCTCATCACGAGGGGTATCGCAAGATGGACGCCTACTCTCCGCTGCCGATTGAAGAGCTGCACCACGCGATGCACATGAAGGATACGCCGCTGCCACGGTTCGTGCTGGTGGGCGGGATTCTGGGATGCATCGGCGGCATGGGGCTGCTGCAGTGGATTTCGCAGATCGCCTATCCGATGAACATCGGCGGAAGGCCGCTGAACAGCTGGCCATCGTTCATCCCGATCACGTTTGAAACGACGGTGCTGCTGGCCGGGTTGACCACGTTCGGGACGCTGCTGGCGCTGTGCGGATTCCCGCAACCGTATCATCCGGTGTTCAACGTGCCGCGGTTCAAGCATGCATCGAGCGACCGTTTCTTCCTGTGCATCGAGTCGGAAGATCCGCGGTTCGATTTGCAGAAGACGAAGGAATTCCTGGAAACGCTGCACCCCTTCGAGGTATCGGAGGTGGAGAACTAATGCGGTACGGAATTCTGTTGATTGGCGCGCTGGCGCTGATGGGGTGCCGGCAAGACATGCATGATCAGCCGCGCTACCGGCTGAATGCGGCGAGCGATTTCTGGAGCGACCGGCGGTCGGCGCGTCCGGCTGTGAAGGGCACGGTTCCGCGCAACATGAACAAAGCCGGGAACCCGGGATATTGGACGGGCGAGGTGGCCGGCAAGCCGGTGGAAGTGCTGCCGGTGCCGTTGACGAAGGCGCTGCTGGAGCGGGGCAAGGACCGGTACCAGGTGTTCTGCACACCGTGCCACGGGCAGACGGGCTACGGCGATGGGATGATTGTGAGCCGCGGGTTGAAGAATCCGCCGTCGTATCACACCGAGGCGTTGCGCGATCAGCCGATCGGGCATTTCTTCCAGGTGGTGACGAAGGGCAACGGATCGATGGCGAGCTATGCGGCGCGCGTTCCGGTGGAAGACCGGTGGGCGATTGTGGCCTATATCCGCGTGTTGCAACAGAGCCAGAACGTGAAGATGGCGGAACTGGCCGGCGATGAGGTTACGAAGGTGAACGAGAGCGAGAATCCGCCGCCGCCTCCGGCGAAGAAGGAGGCAGCACACTAATGACCGAAGCAATGAAACCGTACGTAGACCAGTTGCAGTCGCGCTCGCTGATCCTGGGGATCGCGGGACTGGCGGCGACGGGCGCCGGGTTTGCGGTGAATTCCGAGATGGTGTTGCGCTCGTACCTGCTGGCGTTCATGCTGTGGGGCGGTGTGGCGATTGGATGTTTGGGATTACTGATGCTGCACCACATGGTGGGCGGCGGCTGGGGCGTGGCGATCCGGCGTTTGCTGGAAGCGGGCACGCGGACGTTTCCGCTGGTGTTTCTGCTGTTTTTGCCGATTGCGATCGGCGCGCACAGCCTGTATGAATGGACCCATGCCGATGTGGTGGCGAAGGATCCGATTCTGCAGCACAAGGCTTTGTACCTGAACACAACAGGTTTCTATATCCGGGCGGTGGTGTACTTCGCGATCTGGATGTTTCTGTCGGCGCGGTTGAATGCGCTGTCGAAGCGGCAGGAGACGGAAGGCTACTGGCCGGTGCGTCCGAGTCTGCAGCGGTTGAGCGCTCCCGGGTTGATTTTGCATGCTCTGGCGGTGACGTTCGCCGGTGTCGATTGGGTGATGTCGCTGGAGCCGCACTGGTTTTCGACGATCTACGGCGCGATCTTCATCGTGAATCAGGCGCTGTCGTGTTTTGCAATCATGATCTTCGTCATTTGCTTCCTTTCGACGAAGGAGCCGATGAAGGGTGTCGTGAAGACGCAGACCTACCACGATCTGGGCAGCCTGCTGTTCGCCTTCAACATGCTGTGGGCTTATGTGAGCTTCTCGCAGTTGATCATTATCTGGTCGGCGAACCTGCCGGAAGAAATCGTGTACTACATCAAGCGCCTGCGGGGTGGCTGGGAGTACATCGGACTGGCGGTGTTCCTGTTCCACTTCGTGGTTGTGTTCTTCCTGCTGTTGAACCGCCCTGTGAAGCGCAACCCGAGCCTGCTGGGCAAGGTAGCGCTATGGGTACTGGCGATGCGGGTGCTGGATCTGGTGTGGGTGATCATGCCGGCATTCAGCCACGGGATGGAGAACGGCGTACCGAGCGCGCATTTCGAATTGAGCGCGCTGTGGATCAGTTTTGCTGCCGCGGTGGGATTGGGCGGCATCTGGATGTATGTGTTCGCCATGCAATTGAAGAAGCGGTCGCTGGAACCGCTGACCCTGGAGTAAAGGAGAACGGCGCATGAGTATGGATCCACATTCGTCGCATTCGGGTGTGCCCGTGCCTTACGGGCCCGAGGAAAGCGATGCCAATATCCCGCTGATTGTATGGACGGGAGTCGGGATTCTGTTCACGGTTGTGCTGTGCATGGTGATCGTGATCTTCCAGTACCGGTTTGAGCTGGCGATGCTGCCGAAGAAGGCGGAAGGCGTTTTTTCGAACCAGGGCAAGCTGCCGCCGCAGCCGCGGTTGCAGGCGTTTCCGGCTAAGGACCTGGTGGAGTTTCAGCATCAGCAGGCGAGCAAGGCCGAGACTTTCGGCTGGGCCGATAAACAGGCGGGAGTGGCTCGCGTGCCGGTGGAAAAAGCGATGGACATGATTTTGAAGAACGGGCTGCCGGTGGTAGTGGCGAAGCCCGCGGCTGCGAAGCCGGAGGCCGTGAAGAAGTAGTAAAGGATGTTGTACATGCGCGCCTTACTTGCAGTTTTAATCCTGATGGCCGTGCCGGGCTGGGGGCAAAGCTCCCGGCAAACTCCGGGCGGACAGACGGAACTATTGAAGCGCGTTGCGTTTGAACAGAAGTTGAACTCGCAGTTGCCGCTGGAACTGGCGTTCCGGGATGAGACGGGGCGGACGGTGGCGCTGAAGGAGTACTTCGGCCAGAAGCCGGTGGTGCTGCTGCCGGTGTATTACGAGTGCCCGATGTTGTGCAATCTATCGATGAGCGAATTGGTGAAGACACTGAAGACGCTGTCGATTGAGCCGGGCAAAGATTTTCATATTGTAATGTTCAGCTTCGATCCGAAGGAGAAGCCGGAACTGGCGGCGGAGAAGAAGGCGGCGTATCTGAAGCGCTATGGCCGGCCGCAGACGGCGGAAGGATGGACCTTCCTGACGGGCGAAGAACAGAACATTAAGCAATTGACGGAGTCGATGGGATTCCGCTATGCGTTTGATCCCTCGATTCAGCAGTACGCGCATGCAGCCGGATTCGTAGTGGCGACGCCGCAGGGACGGATCTCGCGGTATCTGTTCGGCATTGAGTATTCGGCGCGCGATCTGCGGCTGGGGATTGTCGAATCGTCGCAAGGCAAGATCGGCGACCCGGTGGCGCAATTGCTGTTGACCTGTTTTCACTACGACCCGACCAGCGGGCGCTACACCATGAATGTGATGGTGGCGATGCGGTTGGCGGGGGCATTGACCGTAGCCGTGATCGGCGGCTTCCTGATCGTGAACTTACGGAGGGAAAGACGCCAGAAAGCATAGTTTCCTGGTTGTGAATTCACATGAATGAGATAAAGACACTGCCTCTACTCCCGGACAGCGCAAGCAACCTGGCGCCGCAAGTGGATGCCTTGATGTTCGCTGAGATGGCCTTTTCGGTTTTTTTCACGGCACTCATCTTTGTCACCGTCGCCTACTTCGCGTTCAAGTACAAGCGCAAGTCGGAAGCGGACCGGCCGCCGCATATCCACGGGTCGCTGGTGCTGGAGATTGCGTGGTCGATGATTCCGTTCGCGATGATTCTGGTGTTTTTCGGCTGGGGTGCGCACGTTTACTTCCAGGCGTACATGGAGCAGCCGAACGCGATGGAGATCTTCGTGACCGGCAAGCAGTGGATGTGGAAGGTGCAGCATCCGACGGGTCCGCGGGAAATCAATGAACTGCATCTGCCGGTGGGGCAGACGGTGAAGCTGACGATGATTTCCGAGGACGTGATCCACAGCTACTTCATTCCCGATTTCCGGGTGAAGAAGGATGTGGTGCCGGGGCGGTACACGTACTTCTACGTCACACCGACGAAGGTGGGCAAATTTCACCTGTTCTGCGCCGAGTATTGCGGCACGCAGCATTCGGGGATGATCGGCACGGTGCATGTGCTGGAGAAATCGGATTATGAGAAGTGGCTCGCCGGCGGCGATGAGTCGATGACCGCGCGCGGCGAGGCGTTGTTTGAGCAGTATGGTTGCATCACCTGCCACCTGGCGGACGGCAAGGGCCGCGGCCCATCGCTGGTGGGTGTTTATAAGAGCAACGTGAAGCTGAACAACGGCAGCACGGTAGTGGCGGATGAGGATTATCTGCGGCGTTCGATTCTGAACCCGCGGTCCCAGATTGTGGAGAAATATCAGTCGATCATGCCCACGTTCCAGGGACAGATATCCGAAGAAGGCTTGTTACAGATCATCGCTTATATCAAGAGTCTGGAGAAGGAGGAAGGAGAGCAACAGCAATGAGCAGCACGATCCCGGCCGCGCAATCCTCCAAGAATTATTTAACGAACGGGTGGACCTGGCAAAGCTGGCTGTTCACCGTGGATCACAAGCGCATTGCGATCCTGTATTTGATTTCGATCTCGGTGTTCTTCCTGTTGGGAGGAATTTTCGCGGGATTGGTACGTTTGGAACTGCTTACGCCGCAGGGCGATCTGATGGAGGCGGAGACCTACAACAAAGCCTTCACGATGCACGGCGTGATCATGATTTTCTTCTTCCTGATTCCGTCGGTGCCGGCGACTTTGGGGAATTTCCTCATCCCGATCATGGTGGGAGCTAAAGACCTGGCGTTTCCGAAGATCAACCTGTTGAGCTGGTACCTGTACATTATCGGCGGCATGTTCGGGCTGTACGTTGCCATCACGGGCGGCGTGGAGACGGGCTGGACGTTCTATACACCGTATAGTTCGACGTACGCCAATAGCGCGGTGATCGCGACGGCGATGGGCGCCTTCGTGGCCGGGTTCTCGTCGATTCTCACCGGGTTGAACTTCATCGTCACCATTCACAAGATGCGTGCTCCGGGACTGACCTGGGGACGGCTGCCACTGTTTGTGTGGGCGCATTACGCCACCAGCCTGATCCAGTTGCTGGGGACGCCGGTGGTGGCGATCACGCTGGTGCTGATGATGCTGGAACGCGCGTTCCGCATCGGATTCTTCGATCCGGCACTGGGCGGCGATCCGGTGCTGTTCCAGCACTTGTTCTGGTTCTATTCGCATCCGGCGGTGTACATCATGATTCTGCCGGGCATGGGCGTGATCTCCGAGATCGTGACCTGCTTCTCGAAGAAGTCGATTTTCGGATATGAGTTCATTGCCGGGTCGAGCCTGGCAATCGCGATCATTGGCTTCTTTGTGTGGGGCCACCACATGTACACTTCGGGCCAGTCGACTTACGCCGGCATGGTATTCAGCCTGCTGACGTTCGCGGTGGCGGTGCCATCGGCGGTGAAAGTGTTCAACTGGACGGCGACGATGTACAAGGGGTCGGTGTCATGGAACACGCCGATGTTGTACGCGATGGGCTTTATCGGGTTGTTCACGATCGGCGGAGTGACGGGCGTGATGTGCGCGACGATGGGCATCGATCTGCACATCCACGACACGTACTTCATCGTGGCCCACTTCCACTACGTCATGGTGGGCGGTATGGTGATGGCGTTCATGGGCGGATTGCACTTCTGGTGGCCGAAGATGACGGGGAAGATGTACCACGAGATCTGGGCGCGCGTTTCGGCGTTCCTCGTGTTTATCGGGTTTAACCTGACGTTCTTCCCGCAGTTCGTGCTGGGGTGGCTGGGAATGCCGCGCCGGTATCATGCCTATCCGGAGGAATTCCAGGTGCTGCATATCTACTCGACGGCGGGCGCTACTGTGTTGGCTCTTGGCTACATCCTGCCGGCGATATACTTTACGCATTCGATCTTTTGGGGCAAGGCGGCCCCGGCGAATCCCTACCATGCCAAAGGTTTGGAATGGGAGATCCCCAGCCCGCCTCCGACCGAGAACTTCCCGGCTCCGGTATACGTGAACGAAGAAGTCTACGCCTACGCGGAGGACGAGAAAGCACATGTCTGATCACGCCGCTACTTTACATCACGGACACCATCCCGATGAGCATGTGGCTCATCATTTCGAAAACGCCCAGCAGCAGTATGAGTCGGGCAATTTGGGGATGTGGCTGTTCCTGATTACGGAAGTCATGTTTTTTGGCGGGATGTTTGCCGCCTATGGGATTTACCGGATCTGGTATCCGGACGCGTTTGTGCTGGCGTCGAAGGCGACGAACGTACCGCTGGGTGCGTTCAACACGATTGTTCTGATTGTGTCGAGCGTGACGATGGCTTTGGCGGTGCAGAGCGCGCAGCTAGGGAAACAGAAGCGGCTGGTGTGGATGATCATCCTGACGATGATCTTCGGCGCGGCGTTCCTCGGCGTGAAGGGAATCGAGTATACGGAGAAGTGGCATCACAATCACGTACCGGGTCCGAATTTTGTGTGGGAAGGCGAAGGTGGCCGGGAAGTGCAAATCCTGTACTGCCTGTACTTCGCCATGACGGGCATGCACGCGGTTCACATGGTGGTGGGTCTGGGTATTATGACCTGGCTGCTGATCACGGCGGTGAAGGGGCATTACGGGCCGAAGTACTACAATCCGGTGGAAATATCGGGCTTGTATTGGCACTTTGTCGACATCGTGTGGATCTTCCTTTTCCCGTTGCTGTACCTGATTTAAGAGAGAGATAGAACCATGGAACAACACAGCGAACACCATATCGCTCCCACCAGCCTGTACATCACGATTTTCGTCGTTCTGATGGTGTGTACCGTGCTGACGTACGTCGTGTGGACCATCGATCTCGGGTTCTTCAACATCGTTGCCGCGCTAGGAATCGCCATTGTCAAGGCGACGCTGGTGATCCGCTACTTCATGCACGTGAAGTGGAGTCCGATTCTGTCGAAGATGGCGGTGGTGACAGCGATCACATTCTTGTTTATTCTGCTGGTGCTGACGTCGATGGATTACGCGAGCCGGAGCTGGCAGCCGAGCGGGATCGGGTGGGAGAAGTATCAGGTACTGAAGTAGGTTAATCCCAGATTTCCGAGAGGTCCAGAAGCAAGCTCTCGACTGGACCTTCTCCAGCTAGTTTGTCTGGAGCCAACTTGATCTCAGGAGCCTGATGGGGCCGGTAAATGACGACCTGTTTCCCCAGGGGATCGATGAGCCAACCAAGCTGTGCTCCATTGGCCAAATACTCCTGCATCTTGGCCTGCAATCTGCTGAGCCGGTCGTTCGCGGAGCGTAACTCAATGACGAAGTCCGGGCAGAGGTGGTAAAACTTCTGGCGCTGTTCCGCAGGCAGCGCGGTGATGCGTTCTGTGCGAATCCAGGCCGCGTCGGCTGCTCGGCGGGCTCCGTTGGGCAGGACGAATCCTCCGCTGGAATCGACGCAACGCCCTTTTCCGTTGGCACGGGCCCACATGACCAACTGGGCCACAATCCATCCATTGATCTCACCGGTTCGTGAATAATTCGGCGGCATGATTGTGATTTCTCCGTCGGCGCTGATTTCTACCATGCAGTCGGGATAGTGCTCGCAGAACGCCACGAACTCGTCGTCGGTG
>CALFYN010000488.1 GCA_937952345.1 uncultured Acidobacteriota bacterium | reverse complement strand
ATCAGTTCCACATCCTGTAACGGCGTAGCGATGCCGTGTCTGGACTACTTCTGAAACACGTGGAGAACATAGACCGCCTCTCGAAATCGCACCGTGTAAACAGCGCGAAAAGTGTCCCCACGGTTGTCCGCCACGATCTCCATCACGCTGCGTCCCCCAAATCCTTTCAGCGGCTTCGCTGCCGGATCGACCGCTCCGTTTTGCGCAGCGTACAGAGCATGTCCCACCACCAGCCGAACACGTTCAGGAAAGGCCTTGACATTCCGGCGGGATGATCCAACCCTACGCACAGGTTTCATCCGGCTCGATTATACCACTATACTTATCTTTGTATAAGCTCGCCGACCCCTACGCCGTCACCGCCACATTCCCCGAATACACCTCCACCGCCCGCCGCCCCATCGCCTCCACCGTATAAAACTCACGCACCCCCGCATGTCCCCGCCGCCCCAACTCCGCCCGCAATCCCTCATCCCGGTACAACCGCAGAATCTCCCGCCCAAAGCTCTCCGGATGATCCGGTTCCGCCAGCAACCCGCCCCCAGTCTTCTCCATCATCTCCGGGAACGATCCATGCCGCGGCGACACCATCGGCACCCCGCATGCCATCGCCTCCAGCGCATACAACCCTTTCACCTCCGCATACAAACTCGGCACCGCAATCACATCCATCCGGTGCAAAAACCGGATCTTCTCCGTCCGATCCAGCGACCCATGATAATGAAACTCGCTCCCCAGCCCCCATTCCTTCATTTGCCGCTCTATTATCTGAAAATACTCCTTATATTCCGGAGCCAGATACCCAGCCGCCTCCAGCCGGCTCTCCGGCAATCCCCCTTCATGCCGCATCCACCGGTACGCCTCGCACAACTGATGCAAACTCTTCTCCGGCGCAATTCGCGCGAAATACCCCACCCGGAACGGCCCCGGCTCGCGCTCTGAAGCCTTCATCGTCAGATCCCGCGGATTCACCCCCAGCGGAATCACATGCATCTTTTCCTTCGGAATCCCCAAATACGACGACATCAGCCGCGCCCCAAACTCACTCACCGCGACAAACCCATCCACTTCCGCCACCATCTCCCGAATCATCCGCAACGCCTCCGTCCGGTACGGCTCGTGCAGATTCTCCAAAAACAAATCCTCGCCCTGCAGCGTCACAAACACCGGACACCCCAGCGCCCGCTTCAGCGGACCCACCATCGAGATCACCAGCGAATTCGGAATCGTCACCACATCCGGCTTCCCCAGCGGCTTCAGATGGTGCACCATCTTCTCGAATTCCTTCTGCTGCGGCCCGTGCTCCCCCTTCAGCATCGCCACCGTCATCTCGCCTAGAAACTTCGGATTCACCGGAATCGACCGCTTCGCCGCCGCCTGCAACGCCAGCTTCGAATCCCACAGCTTGTCCACCAGCCACGGAGTCTTCCGGAACAGCCGCGATTGCTGCTGCAAATACACGCTGATCCCGCCGAAAAACACGTGTTCCTCGCTGACGTTCACCTCATCCACCAGCGTCGGCGTGTACACCGGCAGCAGCAGCACATCGTGCCCGCGTGCCTTCAACTCCGCTGCCAGCGCGTTGTCGCGCAGACAGGAGCCGCAATACATACTCGCGGCCCCTGCTGTGAAGGCAAAGATGCGCATACTTCTAGTGAAGCACTAATTCCGCGCTTTGTTGCTGGAACGCACGCCGCGCGTACAGATGTTCGAACAGGTTCCCTTCGTGCGGCTGATCCCACCCGATCTTCATCGTCGGAATCGGCCCCAGATTCAACCGGCCCACATGCGGCGACGCCAGCAATTGCTGCTTCAAATGCTCGTTGTTCGTAATCGCCGTCACCACCAGCGTCGGCCCGATGGCATCCACCATCGTCGCCTGCGGATGCTCCACCACGCTCGCGAACGGGAACAGAAACTCCTTGTTCGCCAGCCCGTGCTCCACCGATTCGCAATGCAGAATCGTCGGCAGCAAGTACGTGCATCCCTCAAACTGCGCCACGCGCCCGCCGCTCCGATACTGCGCCGTCACATCCGTGGCGCCCGGTTCACTCAACCCGCCGTCGATCATCTTCGAAATACGTTCCGCCACCCGAGGATCGGCAAACGGAGCAATCTTCGCCTCCGGATCATCGGCCGGCTTCGGCTGAATCTGCGCCAGCCGCGCGGCCAGAGCCTCGGCGATCTCCCGCCCGCGCCGCGGCACCCACACCGCCGACGCATTAATGCACGAACGCCCCGAATTCTCCGCAATCGAATGAATGATTACATCTAAATACTTCTCATAATCATCCACGCAATCCTCGCCCAGCATCACTTTGCTGTATCCCGGCCCGTGCAGCTCTATCCGCGGATCGTTCTTCCACGACTTCACCGCGCCCACATCGCCGAACAGCATCGACCGTCCGCAGCTCTGCAAAATCGTCCCCGCCCCGCCATGATCCGTCGGATAATACCCAAACACCTCCGGCGGACACCCTGCCTTAATAAACGCCTGAATCACACGATACGGAGACCACGGCTCCGCGCTACCCGGCTTCAGCACCAACGGCGATTTCATCACAATCGCCGGGATCCACAACGAATGCACGCCCGGCGAATTATTCGGCAACACGGCGCCCAGGTTATACCCACGCGGGAAAAAGCTCACGTTATGGCCACCCGCCACCCCGTAGCCCTCGTCAAGCACGCTCAAATCCATCCCCCGAGTCAGCCCGCTCAACACGCTCTCAATCTCGGCCATCACGCCGTAGATCTTCATCATGTTCTTGCGGACCATGACATGCGGCAACCCCGTCGTCGCCGAAATCGACTCGACGTATTCTTCCGGCGTCTGCATCGAATCGCCCAGCGGCAGCGCATCGTCCTTGAAATACTCCGCCGCCCGCTGCGACATCTTCACCAGTTCTTCACACCGGAATCCTTGCAGAATCCGCCACGTCGCCTCGGCATCCAGCAGATCGCGCCGCACCAGCCCCGCATTCGCCTGGCTGATCTCCACATATGGCTCGCGCGTGCGATGATGCGGCGTCCGGTTCACCGTCAGGCTCACATACGGCCGCCCTTTTCGAAGAATCGGAATGTGCAGCATCAATACACTCCTTCCACCACCGTCGACCCAAACCGCGAAAACGGACGCACATTGCGCACGCCGTCCCACGGATACAGCGGATGCGGCCGCTCTCGCTCGCATTCATCGCGTTCCAAAAACCGCGGAATGAACGTATCGCGAGTCAGCGTCGTCAACCGCACGCGCCCCGTCTCGCCATAGCCCACAACCTGCGTCGGATTATCCGGATTGACAACCTCAATCATCGCTCGCGGCGTCGGCGGATAATACACAATCGCGTACCCATCATCCGGAGTCAGCGGCTTGTGCACCGCCAGCCCCATCAGCGTATTCCCGTACGTCGGCGCGAAGTACACGCCATCCAGCAACTCCTCCACCGCGAACCGGCAGAACTGCGGAGTCATCTCCGTCCCGCCGCAAAAAATCCCTTTAATCCCCAGCTTCTTCAGCGACACTTTTTCGCACAGCGCTTCCAGCAGCTTCGGAGTCGTAAAGATGCACTGAATGTTCGGATGCGCCTTCAGCAGCGTCAACGCCTGATCAATCACATGAGTCTTGTAGCGCTCCATCATCGCCATCTCGCCCCACTTGATCAGTTTGATCACCCACCGCGGATCCAGGTCCACCATGAAGCAGATGCCGCCCCGATGTTGCGCCAGATGCTCCACCGCCAGCCGCAGCCGCCGCGGACCCGAAGGCCCAATCGAAATCCAGTCCGCGCCCTTCGGGAAATGTTCATCCGACAGCGTCTCGCTGAACATCTCGTAATCAATCCGAAAATCTTCAATCTGCACGCGCGACTTCGGCACGCCCGTGCTCCCGCCCGTCTCGAACACATACACGGGCTTGCCCGCCTGTCCTTTCGGGATCCACTTCCGCACCGGCCCGCCGCGCAGCCATTCATCCTGGAAATTACCGAACTTATCCAGGTCCGCGTAGCAAGTCACTTCCTTGCGCGTATCCCAGCCCGCCTTCGCGGCCCAATCGAGCCAGAACGGCGTCCCCGTCTCCGGGCTGAAATGCCACTGGACAATCTCGCGCGTCCACGCATCGAGTTTCTCGTTCACCTGCTGCTGCCGCAGCGCAATATCGTTTGCTGTTGCTGTGCTCACTTCGGATTTGGCCTCTCTGTAGATCTTATTCTACTTCGATGCACCCCCATCACCAGCGGACGCAGTCTTTCCAACACATCCGCACTCCCTGTGAAACGATGCGTCCCTGGCCCGCACTACCAATCATGTCCACCCGCAAGAACGCCAAGTATCTTTCCCCGGCCGAAAGAGAAAACTTCGTCCGCGCATGTATTCTCATGAAGGCCGATATCGTCAACCCCGCTGCGCCGGTGGCCAACCAATACAGCCGCTGGGATCAGTACGTCGCCCTGCATTGGATGATCCAGAACACCAATGCCCCCTTCGCCAACAATGTGAACTTCGGTCACGGAGGCACCGGCGCCTATGGATTCCTCCCGTGGCATCGGTATTTCCTATTGGTCCTGGAACAGCAACTCCAGACCTATGTCGCCGGCGTCACCATTCCCTACTGGGATTGGACCGACCCGGTCGCGGGCACTGTCCTCATCGCCGATTTCCTCGGCCCCAACGGCGACCCCGCTTCTGGCAACCAGGTTCGCCAGGGATACTTCGCCACCGAAGCCCCAGGCACGGGCGTGAACCTCACCCCGGCTCCCCTGTGGTGGCCCGCCTCGCTCACGGGTTGGAATCTGCCCGCCGCCTTCGGCGTCAATGCCGGCGCCCTTCGCCGCGATCTCGATCCTCCAGGCTCTCTTCCCGGAACCGCCAGCATTCGCAACGCACTCGACAAAATCACCTACCACGATTTCCAACGCGCCGTCGAAGGCGGTGGAGGTGTCGTGCCCTTTCACCAGATGCACAATGGTCTCCACACCTGGGTCGGAGGCCAGATGTCCTCGCTATCCACATCACCCTTCGATCCCCTATTCTATCTGCACCACTGCAACATCGATCGCCTCTGGGCCATGTGGCAGATGGATGGCCACGCCAATGACTTCGGGCCCGACGCCACCGCCGATCCCGGCCATCGTCTCACCGACATGATGTACCCATGGGTCGGTGCGGCCGTGGGCTACACGCCCATCAACGGATTCATCGGCATCGACCCTCCGGACTTCTCCGCCGCGCCCGCCGTCACCGCCGCCGATGTCCTCGATCATCGCGCCCTCGGCTACAGCTATGACACACAGGTCGTGCTCGGGATATCGCTCGATCGCACCGGCAGCATGAACGGCATGACACCCGATCCGATGGTCGTCGCCGCGCCCGACGTCACCAAGTGGGAGGCCGCCAAGCGCGGTGTCTCCGCGTTCCTGCAGGATTGCGAAACCGTCTACAACTCCGGGGAAGCCTACGTCAACGCCGGCGTCAAGACATTCCGCCGCCTCGCGGGGAACGATTTCACCGCCGTCTTCGCGGGTACGCCCTACGGCTTGGTGAAGCCCGCCAGCGGCTACAGCCGAGCCTCTTTCGATGCCGCCATCGCACCGCTCGCACCCGGCGGCAGCACACCCCTCGGCGACGCGCTCACCGACACGCAAACCACTCTCGTCGAGCCGCCCTTCTCCAATCTCCCCGCCGGCGAACGCCGCTACATCGCCTTCTTCACCGACGGCATGTCGAACGCCGGAACTCCCCTGGCGGCGATTCCCGATGGCAGTCTCACCAACACCGTCGTCTTCGCCATGGGCTTCGGCACAGGCGTCGACGTCGATTACGCCACCCTTGATTCACTCACCAACAAAGGCCAGGCAATCCCCACGACGCAGGTCTTCCATGGCGATAACGTCGGCGCGATCGACAAGTTCTTCTCCGACGCGCTGGCCACCTCGCTCGGCTTCGATCACATCATCGACCCGCTGTTCGAACTCGCGCGCGGCGAGCACATCCACATGGAATTCACCGCAACCAGCGCCGAAGATTCCTTCCTCATCACCGTGCAAGGTCTGGACTTCGACGACTCGGCATGGAGCTATCAACTCATCGGCCCCGATGGACACGTCGCCTACACCGACGGCCGTACACCGGCGCACACGCACGGCGCTCATGGCGGCTGCGATTGCCATCGCCGCCCACACGTCACAACACGCCGCAGCAAAGCGCGTCTCACTATCGTCCTGCGCCGCGATAACGCCGACGACTCGGCGTGGATCGGCTCATGGATGGTTGTTATGGCTTACCGTGCCGAAACGCTCGACGCGATGGTCATGACGGAACTCGGCGATATGCTCATCCCCATCGCCGCCGGACCAGCCCGAGGCCCGCGCTACACGCGCCTGCTGCAGAAATTCACGGAACGCATGCCCGCGCGTTCCGTCGCCGCAAGGCAGGCGCACCGCCTCGACGTGCGTCCCGCGCCCACCAACAAATCCCTGCGTGGCGCGTCGTCCGTTGCCGTCAACGTCTACGCGCGTACACGACTCAAGCTCAATCTGCGCCCCGGCGCCGTACGCATGGCCGGCGAGCCCTTCGAAGCGGTCGTTCAATCCGATCTGCTCCACGGCTCCATCTCTACCTTCAGAACATTCGCGCGCCTGCTGTCGCCGGCCAAGGATGTGCTCCCTCTCGTCCAGCGTGAACTCGCCCGGCTCAAGGAACTGCCGACGGAGTTGCGCGAAGACAAGAGCGCCGATTACGGACTCATCCTCGCCAGACTCGAAGCACGCGATCAGAGCGTCGCCGCCGTCCGCGATGAAGAGGTGAACCTCGTCACCCATCACGGCAGCCCGCTCCACGTCCACGTCGATAAGACCAAAGTTCCCGGCCCCTATCATCTCGGCATCTGGATCGAGGGCGAGTATCGTCCCGGCACGCCGCAGTCATCGGGACACGGGCATGCGGCCACTTCCGGCGGAGGGGAACGATTCACCCGTCTGCTCACGCTCACTACATCCATCGCGCGGCCCGAAACGAAGCCACAGGCGCCGGCAAAAGCGAAAAAAGCCCGTAAGAAGTAGGACAGCCTGCATCCGGCCGGGAAGGTTATGGCCTTCCCGGCCGCGGCGCCTATGACGGATGGATCCGCTCCTCACGATTGCGAACCATCTGGTAGCCGCTCTTTCCAGCCCCGCCGCCGCAATGTAGTATGATGCCCCCCACACGAGGTGCATCCATGAAGCCAATCCTCCACGCCGTCCTGTTCGCGGCGCTCACAGCCACCCTGGCATTCCCCCAAGCCTTCACCGGCTCCATCTCCGGCATCGTTTCCGACTCCACCGATGCCGTCCTCCCCGGCACATCCGTGCTCGATAAATCACCCGCACCGGCAAAATGCATCACAGGGAAGGGTGTTCCAACCTCCGTTTGAGTTCCATAGAGATAGACCTTTCCCTTAATTGAGATGTCCCTACTTACGGGAGGGAGAGAAGATTGGTGAACCGCCCTTCGCGGGGAACAAAGCGGCGCTACTTGTCATCGCCACCTTAAGGCAGCAGCTTTCTCTTGCGAACAGCGAGAACCGTCAGATGCGATGAATGCTCGCGCTGTCGCACTTCGGGGCAACTCTCATCCCACACCACGATGAAGCAATCAACTCGTCTCCATCAAGAGGGGCAACCCGCTGTATTTGCACAGGAGCAGCCCATAGAATCTCTCACACGGCTCCGAGGTGAGCGGGATGCAACACCCGAATTGACGATGCCCAGGAGGAGCGCAATACTAAGGCAAGGAGCACACATGTCCCTCGAACAGGCTATCTTGGAAGGTATCCGGGCTCTCCCAACCGCCAAGCAGCAGGAAGTGTTGCAGCATATCACTCACCTTCTCAAGGAAAGCAGTCCGAAGAGGCCGTTCAAAAGCATGAAGGGGCTCTGGTCAGATCTTGGCATTTCACTCTCTGCGGAAGAAATTGACGAGAACCGCCGTGAGATGTGGAAGAAATTTCCCCGGGACGATTTCTAATGCCCGCGGTTGCGGTGGACACACACGCTGTTGTCTGGTATCTCACTAACGACCCTCGTCTCTCCATCCCCGCCGCAACTGCCCTTGATGAGGCGTCTTCCCAGGGGGAGTTCATCTACGTCCCCTCAATTTGCTTGGTCGAGTTGACCTACCTCGCCGAGAAAGGACGGCTGCCACGCTCGGCAAGGGGACGTCTGATTACCTGGTTGGACGACCCGGAAATGCCATGCCGGCTGGTCCCACTGGACCGTCGCGTTGCCGATGCGATCGAGTCAATCAGCCGCGACGAGATAGCAGATCTTCCCGATCGCATCGTATCCGCCACCGCCATGGCTCTTGGTGTTCCTCTAGTCAGCCGTGACGATAGGATCCGCTCCTCACGATTGCGAACCATCTGGTAGCCGCTCTTTCCACCCCCCGCCGCCGCAATGTAGTATGATGCCCCCCACACGAGGTGCATCCATGAAGCCAATCCTCCACGCCGTCCTGTTCGCGGCGCTCACAGCCACCCTGGCATTCCCCCAAGCCTTCACCGGCTCCATCTCCGGCATCGTTTCCGACTCCACCGATGCCGTCCTCCCCGGCACATCCGTGCTCGTCACCGACATCGAGCGCAACACCAACTACCGCGCCACCGCCAACGACACGGGATTCTACGTCGTCACCCCCCTCCCTCCGGGCAGGTATCGCGTCACCGCCGAAAAAGAAGGCTTCCGCGTCTTCGTCCTCGAACCGCTTGTCCTCACCACGCAGCAGAAAGCCACCGTCAACATCCACCTCGAAATCGGCCAGATCGCCGAAAAGGTCCAGGTCTCCGCCGACGCCCTCCTCGTCGAGTCCGCCTCCTCCACGCTCGGCGCCGTCGTCGAAAACAAGCGCATCGTCGACCTCCCCTTGAACGGCCGTAACATCCTCGACCTCGCCGTCCTCGTCCCCGGCGTCTTCCGCCCACGCCCCACCCTCGCCGCCGGTGACAACTTCATGGGCAACCGCTTCATCGTCAACGGAGGCCAGGAAGAAACCAACGACATCACCCTCGACGGCGTCTCCGCCACGCTCCCCCACAATCAATCGAACATCGTCGCCGTCAGCGCCATTCCCTCCGTCGAAGGCGTTCAGGAATTTCGCATCCAGACCAACGCCTACTCCGCCGAATACGGACGCAGCGGCGGCGGCGTCGTCAGCCTCGTCACCAAATCCGGCACCAACGAACTGCACGGCAGCTTCTTCGAATTCCTGCGCAACAGCAAAATGGATTCCGCAAGCTGGCAAACCAACCGCGCCGGCCTCCAACTCGCCAGCTTCAAGCGCAATCAATTCGGCTACAGCGTCGGCGGCCCGCTCGTCATCCCCAAGGTCTACAACGGCCGCAACAAAACATTTTTCTTCCATTTGTTTGAAGGCACGCGCATCCGCTCCGGCGGAACCGCGCAGTATACCGTCGCAACGGAACTCGAACGAGCCGGCGACTTCACCGAAACCTACATAGCCAACGGACAACGTAAAGTCGCCTACGACCCCTTCACCACACGTCCCGACCCGGCGCGCCCCGGCCGCTTCCTCCGCGACCCGCTCCCCGGCAACCGCGTCCCCACCAACCGCATGGACCCCGTCGCCGTCAACGCACAGAAATTCGTGCCTCTCCCCAACCAGCCCGGCCTCCCCTTCACCCGCGCCAACAACCTCGTCATCCAAACCGCGCAGCCCGTTCCCGTCGATCGCGCCGAAGTGAAAATCGACCATCACTTCAATGAGCGTCAGCGCATGTTCGGCCGCTACTCCTACATCGACACGCTCGTTGGTTCGCCCAACTACTGGGGCACCATCGCCATGCCCAACGACGGCAATCGCTATGAGCGCCTCCAGAACGCCGCCCTCGATTACACCCACACCCTCGGCTCCAGCGCCGTCCTCAATCTGCGCTACGGATTCGGACGCGCCGCCGGCACCAGGCGTCCTTATGGATGGGGCACCAAGCCCACCCAACTCGGCTTTCCCGCCTACATGGACACCTCCGTCGATGAACCTATCTTTCCCATCTTCAGCGTCCAGGACGTCGCCCAAATCGGCTCCAACGGCGGTTCCTTCTGGCAGATGCGCAACGGCTCGCACATCATGATCGCCAACCTCTCCAAGACCCAAGGCCGCCATAGCCTCAAGCTCGGCTTCGAAGGCCGCGTCAACATCAACAACTTCCTCCAACTCGGCCAGCCCAGCGGCAGCTTCTCCTTCACCCGAGTCATGACCCAAGGCCCCGACCCGCGCACCGCAACCGCCATCGGCGGCATCGGCTACGCGGCCTTCCTCCTCGGCACCGGCACCGGCGGCAACCTCAACTACGGCATCCGTCCCGCCAACACCAATCACTACAAAGCCGGCTATATCAACGACGATTTCCGCGTGAACCGTAACCTCACCCTGAACATCGGCTTCCGCTGGGATTTCGAAAGCGGCGTCACCGAGCGCTTCGACCGCCTCGCCGTCATCGATCCCTATGTGCGAAACCCGCTCAGCGACGACGTGAAAATGGATCTCTACGGCGGCTATCTCTTCGCCGGCGACAGCCTCGGCCGCCGTGAAGCCAGACCCACCAGCCGCCGCCAGCTCAATCCCCGCTTCGGCCTCGCTTACGCTCTTGGCTCCGGCACCGTCATCCGCGCCGCCTACGGCATCTTCTTCGGAGTCCCCGCCTATGCCGTGAACCCGCGCTTCGTCGCCGGAGGCTTCACCGCCAGCACCCCCTGGCTCGCCTCGCTCGATGGCATCACCCCCAATCAACCGCTCCGCGACCCCTTCCCCAGCGGCTTCAACGTGCCCCGCGGCACCATCGACGGACTCCGCAGCCAGCTCGGCGAAGCCCTCAACGGACCCTGGCCCGAAGCCCTCCGCCCCATCTACAACCAACAGTGGAATTTCACCATCCAGCGCAGCCTTGGAAAGAGCACCATGTGGGAGGTCGCCTACGCCGCCAACAAGGGCACCAACCTCGCCATCAACGCCAACCTGAGCCAGCTCCATCTCAGCCAGCTCGCGCTCGGCGATCAGATCCTCCAGCAGGTTCCCAATCCCTTCTTCGGCCACATCAACGTCGGAGTGCTTTCCCAACCCACCGTGCAACGCGGCTATCTCATGCGCCCCTATCCGCACTTCGCCAACGTGGCGGCCAACGTCAGCGGATGGGGCAGCTCCAACTATCACGCCCTGCAAACGCGCCTGGAAAAGCGCTTCTCACAAGGTCTGAACTTCACCTCCTCCTACACCTGGTCGAAAACCATCGCCGATGCCGTCGACGGCAATTGGTCAGGCGCTGCGCTCACCCAGCGCGATGCCTATTGCCGCCACTGCGATCGCGCTATATCGTCCTACGATCAGCCGCATCGCTTCGTCACCAGCGTCAACTACGAACTCCCCCTCGGACGCGGCAAGCAACTCGGAGCCGGATGGAACAAGATCCTCGATGCCGCACTCGGACAATGGCAGGTCAACGGCATCCTCACTCTTTCCTCGGGCATGCCCATGGGATTCGCCGTTCCGCAGAACACCAGCTTCTCCTACGGCGGCAATCAACGGCCTGATGTCACCGGCGTCAATGCCGAACTCAGCAGCTCGGAACGCACGCTACAGCGTTGGTTCGATACACGCCAGTTCTCCCAAGCCAAGGAATTTACCTTCGGGACCATCGGCCGCATCCACCCCAACATCCGCGCCGACGGCTTCGAGCACCTCGATTTCTCCATCTTCAAAATGTTCCGCATCCGCGAGCGCGCCCGCATCGAGCTGCGCGGCGAAGCCTTCAACGTGATGAACCACCCGTTGTTCGGACAGCCCGGCACCACCGTCAACACGCCGCTATTCGGCGTCGTCAACGGCCAGGAAAACCCACCGCGCCAGATCCAACTCGGAATCAAGATCATCTACTGACCTCATCCACCAATGCATCGTAGAAACTTCCTCCAATCCGCCATCGCCGCGCTCGCGGCCCACCCGATCTCCGCCACGCCCGCGGAAAGCGACATCCGCATCACCAGCGTCCGCCTTGTCAAAACGCGCCCCAAGCAGCCATTGCCCAACTACACGCCGCACCCCGGCTCCTATTGGGTCAACCGCGAAGCCGCCCGCCCCATCTCCATCTATCCCGAATACACCGGCCGCCGCGGCCCCGGCTCCAAATGGATGCCCGACCCCGCCGGACCCATGGGCGGCTTCACCGTCGAAATCGCCACCAACAAAGGACTCAAAGGCTACGGCCGCGGCGGCAACGGTGGCGGCCCCGTCATCACCGGCCACCTCGCCAAACTCCTCACCGGCGAGAACCCGCTCAACATCGAGCGTCTCTGGGACGTCATGTGGCGCGCCACACTCTTCTACGGCCGCGCCGGCACAGCAGTCCACGCTATGAGCGGCATCGACCTCGCCCTCTGGGATCTCGCCGGCAAAATCCGCGGAGTCCCCGTCTACGAACTCCTCGGCGGCCGCACCTGGCAGCGAGTCCCCGCCTACGCCACCGGCAACGACATCGAACAAAGCGTCCAGTTCGGTTTCAAGAAGGTCAAACTCGCCCTCCCCAACGGCCCCGGCCAAGGCAAGGAAGGCCTCAAGAAAAACGTCGATCTCGTCAAGCGAACCCGCGAATTGCTCGGCCCCGACGGCTACATCATGATCGACTGCTGGATGGCCCTCAGCGAGCCCTACACCGTCGAACTCGCTGAAGCCGTCGCCCCCTACAAAGTCTACTGGCTCGAGGAAGTCCTCCAGCCCGACGACTACGCCGGATTCGGCCGCCTCAACGAGCAGATCAAATCCACCTTCCTCGCCACCGGCGAGCACGAATACACCCGCTTCGGTTTCCAGCGCCTGCTCCACTACAAGGCCGTCGACATCTGGCAACCCGAAATCTACTGGTGTGGCGGCATGACCGAAATGCGCCACATCGGCTCACTCGCTCTCGCCAACGGAGTCCCGCTCTATCCCCACGCCGGCGGCTCCCCCGAATGCATTCACTACCTCGCATCCTATCCCGCGGTGACATGGGCCGAGATGACCATCCCGCCACCCGGCGGCCCCGACAGCGTATATAAGATGTTCGAAGAACAACGCAACATCACCCGCGGCACGGAAGGCATCTACATCGCGCCATCCGACAAGCCCGGCTTCGGCTTCGAAATCGAAGTAAGCTGATTCCTTGGACCGCTTCACCAAACTCCGCGAAGCCACCGCCGCCGGCGTCGCCGAACTCGAGCGCGGCGAAAAGCCCCGTCTCCAGGGCACGCTCGCCAATCTCTACTTCGGCTTCAACCCCGGCCCCCACGCGCACGAACTCCGCAACCAGCTCATCCACGCCATCGGCCCCGATCTCACCATCTCCGCCGAGCGCGGATTCCTCGCCCTCCTCCTCCACCAACCCCCGCCCCTCCTCGCCGACCTCGCCCGCATGAACGCCGCCAACGAATACCACCCCCATTGGTACGCCATCCTCGCCGGCATGGACCTCTACTGGCAGCAGCACCAATCCACCACAGCGCTCCCGCCACAAACCATCGAAGCCGTCTTCGCCCTCTCTCTCCTCCTCCGCACCTGGGACGAAGAAGGCCACCTCTCCCCGGCCACTCGCCGTCCCTGGTCGCAACACATCCGCGCCCACTACCCAACCACCGCCACCCAAACTTACGAAACCCTGCTCACTGCACTCACCCGCGAAGACAAAGACACCGCCGACCTCATCCAGCGCTTCGACGAAGATAAATCGGCTGCCCCACCGCAACCCGGCCAGTCCGAGTAACCGCACCATACACACCAGCATTGTTCTCGTTCGCGCGCACGATCGCCTTCATCACCTCCGGCTCCGGACGCGCCGATTGCGGATCCAGGTTCACCATCCCGCAACGCAGATCACGCATCGTAACCGCGATCTCCGCCCCGTCGTGCCCATCGCCAAACGAGAGCAAACCACCCACCCACTTGTCTTCCTCAAAAACGTCTGGCTGCCGCAAACCAACCACGATGTTCGGCCGGAACTGCAGCGCATCCAAACTCCGCCCCGCAAGCCGCCCGATCTCCCGCACCGTATCCGATGCGATCACCGAAACGCATGCATCGTCGAAGATGCCGTGCCGGATGTGCATCATCTGCACCGGAGCCCCGTACCGCCCCCCAACCTCGGCCGCCAACTCCTCCCCGAAAATCTCCAAATCCTGCCCATCCGGCGTGCACACATGCGTCGGAAGCCCGTCCTTCGCGCCTTCCACCAGAACGCGCGGCTTGTAGAGAAGCAGGCCAGGAAGCTTCCCCGCCGTTAACCACGGCATCCCGCTGCGATCATCCACCCGCCGCAATGCCAGCCGCCTGTCACACTCAACCCCGTGCCAGCCTAAGTTAGCGGACGCAATCGGCTCGCCGGCCATCGACTTCACGGGATACCGAAAAAGCTCCTCCACCCGTCCGATCTCGATTGCCATGCTCAAGGTGCGCACTTCGCAAGAATAGCGCACCCCCGCGCCACTACTTCGATTCCTCCAGACTCGCGTGCCGGAACAGCAGCCCCGCCGTGGCGAACAACAGCACGAACCCGCCATGCATCACTCCGACGTTCCACACAGGCCCCGCCGGCGTATCCGCAAATACAACCTGCGTAATCACCCACGCCACCGCCAGCGCCCCCGCCATCGCAAACAACGCGCGAGCCATCCCCCGCGCCTCCAGCCGCGCCAGCCCGGCCCCAATTGCCCCCACCGCCAGCACCCCGAAGTACACCAGATTCACCGGATTGTCCGTTTCCGACATGTGCACCATGGTGGACCACCCCAGCACGAACCCCGCCACCAGCGCCAGCCCGACAGCCGCCTTGTATGCCCACGCACCCATCTTCCTCGAGATCAGCGCATACGCCATCCCGGTCAGGAAGAACAGAACGTACGTGAACACGAACGCCCCCGGACCCCAGTTCCATCCCTCCACCACGCGCGAAGCAACCAAGGGCACCATCAACAGGCCCAACGCCGCCAGCGCCACCCGCTGCATTGTCTTTTGCATTTGTGTCACTCGTCGTCCATCTCCGGATCAATCCGCTTATCGCTTTCGCGGATCAGCCCCGCCTCCATCATCCGATTCATCGACCCATACATCGTACCAGGGAGCTCTGGACCGTCTCCAATCCAGCAGTAGACCAAAACACAATCCGCCCCATTTCCACAATATTAAAAATATATGTCCCTCTCTATCCACAACATACAAATCACATCCATTCACAACAATTCCCACATATGCTATAAATAAACCAGGAGATTGATCCAAATGCCAGCCTCTCCAGCCCAGCAATCCGCCGCCCGCTCCAACGGCGTGCTCTCCCAAGGCCCTGTCACGGCCGAAGGAAAACTCCGCTCTTCCCAAAACGCCCGCAAGCACGATTTCTTCACCAGCACGGCCCTCCTGCCATCCGAGGACCGCGAACAATTCGACGCCCTCCTTGCCGAATTCACCGCGGAACACCAGCCCGCCACACCCACCGAGCGCCGCTATATCCGCGAAATGGCCGACGCCGAATTCCGCCTCATGCGCGTCCGCAATTCCATCGCCCAAATTCAATGGAAAACCATGCAATCCTTCGAAAACCCCGCCGCATCCGCCGCCGAGGCTTTCGATAAACTCGCCAATGAAGGCAAATCCCTACAGCTCGCCCTGCGCTACGAGCGCCATTTCCAGCGCCAGTTCGACTCCGCCCTGAAAACCCTCCTCCAATTACAGAAACAATCCGCCGCCACCCGCCGCGCCGAAGCCAAACAGGCCCAGGCCGCACACCTCAAGGCACTCGAAGAGTACTTCCTTTCCCCCACCCCAGGCGAACTCTACGGCTACAACGACGAGCCCCAACAAAACGAACCCAACAACCACCCGTCGCGTTGCTGACAAAGCACAGCCGCAACCCTTACCCCTACCCCTGCAACCGCTCTTTGACAACCCGAACCCCGCGGCCGTCAAGACCGCATAAGATAGTAGGCTACCCATGAGCCTCCCACTGAACCGCCGCCGCTTCCTCGGCGCTGCCGCCGGAGCACCGCTTGCGCTCGCGCAACAGGCCCCGAAGCCTTCCAACATCATCGTCCTCTTCGCCGATGACATGGGCTACGGCGACATGGCATGCTACGGCCATCCCACCCTGCGTACCCCGAACTTCGACCGCATGGCCGCCGAAGGCATGCGCATGACTTCGTTCTACGCGGCCGCGCCAGTCTGCACCCCATCGCGCGTAGGCTTGCTCACCGGCCGCTACCCCGTGCGCGCCGGACAGCCCAACAACTTCGGCCCCGATTCTCCCGGCGGACTCCGCCTCACCGAAATCCTGCTACCGCAGTTGCTCAAGCAGCGCGGCTACAAGACGATGATGATCGGCAAGTGGCACCTCGGCCATAGCTCGCCGGACTACCTGCCCACCGGACGCGGCTTCGACAACTACCTCGGCCTGCTCTACTCAAACGATATGATCCCGCCGTGGGTCAAGACCACCAAGCCCCTGCACCTCTACCGCAACACCGAGCCCATTGAGCTGATGCAGGATCAATCCACACTCACCGAGCGCTACACCGACGAAGCCCTCAAGTTCATCCGCGCCTCGGCCAAGCAGCCCTTCTTCCTCTATCTGCCCTACGCCATGCCGCACCTGCCCATCAGCGCTTCCTCGCGCAAGGGCAAGTCACGGGCCGGCCTGTACGGCGATGTCATCGAAACCCTCGATTGGTCGGTGGGCCAGATCCTCGATACGGTCAAGCAGCTCGGCATCGACAACAACACGCTGATCGTCTTCACCTCCGACAACGGCCCCTGGCACAACCTGCCCGATCGCATGCTCGCCAAGGGCGTCGAGCCATGGCACACCGGCTCGAACGGCGCCCTCAGCGGAGCCAAGGGAACCACCTGGGAAGGCGGCCAGCGCGTGCCGTGTATCGTGCGTTGGCCCGGAGTCATCCCGCCGCGCCAGGTGAGCATGGACATGGCATCCACCCTCGACCTGCTGCCCACACTCGTCAAAGCCGCCGGCGGCAAAGTGCCCACCGATCGCACCTATGACGGCAGCGATCTCATGCCTCACTGGCAGGGCAAAGCGCCCTCGCCGCGCAAGGAGTTCTTCTACTTCCTCGGCCGCCAGTTGCAGGGCCTGCGCCAGGGAGCCTGGAAATGCAGCTTGCGCCCCAAAGCCGCCCCCGCATTGTACGACCTCGATGTCGACCCGGCCGAGTTCTACAACCGCTATGAGCAGAATAAGGAGATCGCAGACCGCATGATCGCCACAATGAAAGGCTTTGCCGCGGAGTTGGGCGCGGACTTCCCCCAATCATGAGCAAGCGCATCGCAGCCATCATCACCGAGTACCGCCCGCTGGCGCACGCCGACGTCATCGTGGGCAAGTACCTCGAAGGCTACAACAAGGACAACCAGCCTCCCTACCCCGCCTCGAAGATCGTCTCGATGTTCACCGAACAGGTGCCGCCCAACGACCTCAGCCGCGAGAAGGCGGCCAAGGCCAAGGTGCCCATCTACCGCACCGTCCACGATGCGCTCACCATGGGCACCGGCAAGCTCGCGGTGGAGGGCGTCATCCTCATCGGCGAGCACGGTACGTATCCCCTCAACGACCGCGGCCAGAAGCTCTACCCGCGCTATGAGATGTTCCTCAAGATCGTCGATGTCTTCCGCGAAACCCGCCACTCGGTGCCCGTCTATACGGACAAGCATCTGTCGTGGAACTGGCATCAGGCGCGGCGCATGGTGGAGCTCTCGCGCGAGCTCAAGTTCCCGTTGATGGCCGGCTCCTCGGTACCCGTCGCCTTCCGCCAGCCCGCGCACGATGTGCCATATGGAGCGAAGGTCTCGAAGGCCCTCACCATCTCCTTCGGCGGAATCGAGGGCTACGGGTTCCATGGGCTCGAAGGGATGCAGTGCCTCATCGAGCGCCGTGCCGGCGGCGAGACCGGAGTGAAGTCCGTGCAGTGCCTCGAAGGCGAAGCCTGCTGGCAGTATCTCGAAGGCAACGCTTGGGCGAAGAAACTCTTCGATGCCGCACGCCCGCGCTCGGAGACGCTCCAGCCCGGCAACCCGCGAGAGCTGGTCAAGCAGCCCGCGGTCTTCGTGGTGGACTACCGCGACGGCGCCACCGGAGCCGTCTTCCAGATGCCCGGCATGCTCAGCGATTGGGTCGGCGCGGCCGAGATCCCTGGCCAGACCGAGCCCTTCTCCGTGCTCTTCAAGCTGCAGCGCGAAGGCGTTCGCCACCACTTCGGATGCCTCGTCGACAACATCGAGAAGATGTTCTCAAGCGGCGTAGCGCCCTATCCCGTCGAGCGCACCCTGCTCACCAGCGGAATGCTCGATGCGCTGATGGAGTCCCGCCACAACGGCCACCGCAAGCTCGACACGCCGCACCTCGCGGTACGCTACAAGCCCGCCGAAGGGCCCTGTTATTGCCAGAAAGGTTGGGATGCCGGCGGCAAGCGCCTATGAACCTGCAGCGCCTCGATCAGCCTTGCCATTCTCAAGCTTCTTCAGGCGTTCGGCGAGCGCGTCCATCTCCGCATCGAGTGCTCGCAGGGTGGCCGAATGGCTCTTGATACGAAGCTCGGTTGGGGACGCCCACTTGTGGAACTCCGTCAGAAGGTTGGTCTCGACCTTCTCGATGCGTTCGTTGAGGGTCACATCTAACACGTCAACGCGCGTTTCCAGCGTTCTGAGACGGGCATCCAGCGAGTCGATGCCAGCACTGACTGCGTCGATGCGAGTGCTGACCTCGTCGATGCCGGCACTGACTGCGTCGATGCGAGTGCTGACCTCGTCGATGCCGGCACTGACTGCGTCGATGCGAGTGCTGAC
>CALFYN010000487.1 GCA_937952345.1 uncultured Acidobacteriota bacterium | reverse complement strand
TCGAAGGCGGCAACATCGGTGGCATCTACGGTGAGCGCCTCCCCGAAGCCAACAAGCCCGAAGCCGGCTCCGGCAAAAAGGTCGATCGCGAGTGGCGGAAGTATTGGAAGAACGACACCTGGAACCATCTCCGCGCCCGCATCGAAGGCGATGCTCCGCACATCCAGGTCTGGCTCAACGGCACGCAGATCGTCGATTGGCACGCCGCCAGAAACTTCCTCCCCAACAACGCAACTTCCGGTATGATCGCCCTGCAGGCCCATCGCTCCGATCCCAAGGGCAAGAATCCCCGCTGGCGCCCCGAAGGCGGTTTCCACCGCTTCCGCAACGTCGCCATCAAGGAGTTGCCATGACCCGCCGTCAGGCCGCGGCCGCCATCACCGCGCTTTCCTATTCCCGCATCTACGGCGCAAACGACCGCATCGGCCTCGGCCTCATCGGAGCCGGCAATCGCGGCCTCGGAGTCCTCGGCAGCTTTCAGAAGCAGTCCGAAGTCGATGTCCGTGCCGTCTGCGATGTCTACGGCGAACGCGTCGACCGCGCCCAACAACGCGCCCCACAAGCCCAGGGCTTCCGCGAGCACCAAAAACTCCTCGCCCTGAAGGAAATCGACGCCGTCCTCATCGCCACGCCCGATCACTGGCACAAAGGCACGGCCATCGATGCGCTCAATGCCGGCAAGGACGTCTACGTCGAAAAGCCGCTCACGCGCAAACCCGAAGAAGGCCCCGAAATCGTCCGCGCCGCCCGCGTCAATAACCGCATCTGCCAGGTCGGCATGCAGCAACGCTCCGGCACCAGCTACATCGAAGCCCGCGACCGCTTCTTCAAAACCGGGCTCATCGGCAAGGTCGCCCACGTGCGCTGTGTCTGGAATGCGCTGCCCCCCGGCAAGCTCCCCACTGAGCCCCGCATTCAGCCCTCCAACCTCGATTGGGCCCGCTTCCTCGGCCCCGTCAAATGGCGCGACTGGAACCCCGGCCAGTACCTCAATTTCCGCGCATTCCTCGATTTCGGCGGCGGCAAAATGACCGATTTCGGCGCCCACTGGATCGACGTCGTCCATATGTACCTCGGCGTCGATGCCCCGCAAAGCGTCAGCGCCTCGGGCGGCATCTTCTTCCCCCGCGGCGACGATCGCACCGCCCCCGACACCATCTCCGCGCTCTACCGCTACCCCGGCTTCACCGTCCAGTTCGAATCCCTCGCCGTCACCAGCGGCCCGCCCTATGGCATCGAATTCTACGGCGAAGGCGGAACATTATTCATTAATCGCCAGAAATACGAATGGAAACCCGCCGGCAGCAAAGCCCCGCCCGAAGTCGTCCAAGCCCCCCGCGAGCCCACCATCGAGCATGTGCGCAACTTCCTCGATTGCTGCCGCTCGCGCAAGTTGCCCAACGGCGACGTGTGGATCGGACACCGCTCCGCCCAAGCCTGCCTGCTCGCCGTGCGCGCCTATCAGGAGGATCGCACCCTCCACTTCGATGGAGTCCGCGAAGAGGTGTTGCCCCTCTAAACGGCCTACTCGTACCGCAGCGCCTCCACCGGATCGAGGCGCGCCGCCTTAAACGCCGGCCAAACTCCAAAAAACACCCCCACACTCACGCTCATCAGAAAGCCCGTGATCACCGCCCAAGCCGGCACCTCCGATGGCAACGACGGTACCAGCGCCCCCACCAGCATCGTCACCAATATCGAAAGCACAATTCCAATCAGTCCCCCGGCACCGGTCAGCGTCACCGCCTCAGTCAAAAACTGCAGAATAATATCCCGCGACCGCGCGCCCACTGCCTTCCGCACCCCGATCTCAAGCGTCCGTTCCGTCAAGCTAAACAGCATGATCTTCCTTACGACGATTCCGACCACCAGCAGACCCAACCCCGACAACGAAATCGACACCAGCAACACCGCCCGATTCAGCGAATCGAATTGCTTGATAATCTGGTCCGCCGTCGAAATATTGAAATCGTTCTCCGCCCCCGGCCCCACCCGCCGGATCTTCCGCAAGATCGACTGCACTTCGTCATAGGCCTGATCCCGCAACCCTTCCCGCGCCTTCACCGTCAGAAAGAAATTATCCAGTTGCGGGTACCGCTGCCGCGCCGTTTGAAACGGAATCAGAAACTGGTAATCCAACCCGTTCTCCCCGAAAAATCCGCCCTTCGCCGGAGCGAACACCCCGATCACCGTGTACTCCGCCCCGCCCACGTTCACCTGTTTGCCCACTGCCTTGCCATCGGGAAACAGCACCTCCGCCAGATTCGGACCCATCAATCCCACCTTTGCCGCCCGCTTATCTTCTTCCTCGGTGAACGGCCGCCCCGCCATCAGATCGCGCGGCGAGATCTCCAGATGGTTTGCCGTGCAAGACGCCAGATTCACATTGTCCGATTCAAATCCCGGCACTCGCGCCACCAGCGCCTGCCGCCCGATAAACGCCGGCACAAATAATTGCACCCCTGCGTCCTCCACACTCGGCGCCAGCCGCACGATCAGTTCCGCATACGATGGGTCCACCGGCTTACGCCGCACCTCGTTCTGCCTCGGCCGCGCGCTCGGATCACCGCTATACCGGCTGACAAAAATGTTATTCGGACCGAATTCTTCAAAAAACGTAACAATGCCTTTGCGCAACCCGGTCAGCAGGCTCGACACCGTCACCACCGTCGTGATTCCAATCACAATCCCTAGAATCGTCAACAGCGAACGGAACCGGTGGCTGTATACCGCCGTCCACGCCATCTGCATATTTTCCGATGTGCTGATCCGCATACGCCTATTCCGCCCGCAGCGCCTCCACCGGGTCCAGTTGCGCCGCCCGCGATGCCGGATACCACCCCGAGGCAATCCCCACCACGCTCGACACTGCAATCGCCAGCACCGCGTAACCCACTCCGATTCCCAACTCCATCTCCAGCACTCGTGACGCAATCGCCACAACACCCCATCCAATCCCCAATCCGATCGTCCCGCCCACCGCCGACATCAGCACCGACTCGATCAGAAACTGCAATCGTATATCCGATTGCCGCGCCCCCAGCGACTTCCGAATCCCAATCTCCCGCGTCCGCTCCGTCACACTCACCAGCATGATGTTCATGATCACAATGCCGCCCACCACCAGCGAAATCGCCGTCACCGGAATCACCACCGCCGACACCAGCGCGAGAATACTGTCCACAAACGAGCGAATCGCATCCGGAGTCAGCGTCTCGAAATTGTCCGGCTGCCCCGGGCGCGCGTGAAACCGCGTCCGCAGCGCCACACGCGTCAAGTCCAGCGCCTCGTCCATCGACATCCCCGTTTCCGGCCGCGCTTTCCCGAACACGGCGAATCCACCGCGCGCTTCCCCATAAATCTTCCAGTACACGGTCGCCGGAATATAAACCGGATTATCCTGCTGTGTCCGCGACCCGCTCGACCCCAGCTTTTCCTGCACGCCCACAACAATGAAGTCATACCCCCGAATCCGAACCACGTTCCCCACCGGAGAAGTATCCGGAAACAGTGTCGCTCGCAACTCGTCGCCAATCACCGCCACCGGTTGCCGGTTGCGCTCTTCCTGATCCGTGAAGAACCGCCCTTCCGTCAGCGCCACCTCGCGAATCTCCGGCAGCGTCGAGGAAACACCAAGAATCGTCGCCGCCTCAAACAGCGTATTCTCGTGCTTCACATCATCGACGCGCTGCGTGTACGGACTGTAGTAGATCCTGTCCCCCGTGGTCTGCCGCAGATATTCCAGTTCATCGTGCCGGATCGGCTTGTTCCTCCGCAGCCGCTCGGCGCGCTCCTTCCGGCTCACCCGCCCCAATTGCGCCATCTGCGCCACCAGGTAGCTATCGCTGCCGAACACCTTCGATGTGGTCATCTCCGCGTAGCTGCCCATCCCGTCGATCGCCGCCCCCACCATCACCACGCTCGAAACGCCGATAATCACACCCAGCAAAGTCAGAAACGTGCGCAGCTTGTGCGCACGCAGACTGTCCCATGCCAATAGAAATGCGGTCTTCACCCTGATAGTACAGATGCCTCCGCCACCTGCGCGGATGCATTCTCTATTATGGTAGCGTTACCCAAGTATGCACGTTCACCTCGCATTCGGAAAAACCGGCTTGCCCGCCCACCTCCCGGAAGGTTATGACTATCGCCTGCTCGAAGCCCGATCCGCCACCCCGCTCGAGGATCCGCTTCTATCCATCGAACGCGCCATCGACGCACCCATCGCCTCGCACGGCCTTCGCGAACTCGCCGAAGGGAAACGAACCGCCGCCATCTCCGTCTGCGACATCACACGCCCTGCCCCCAATCGCACCGTGCTGCCACTCGTTCTGCGGCGCCTCGAGGAAGGCGGCATCCCCCCCTCGCAAGTCACCATCCTCATCGCCACTGGACTCCACCGCCCCGCCACCGATGCCGAAATCAACGAGATCGTCGGCGAAACCATCGCACAGCAGGTCCGCGTCGTCAACCACAATGCCCGCGTCCTTACCGAACACAGGCGCCTCGGCATCACATCCTCCGGAACCCCTGTCTACGTCGATGAGCGGTTCGTCTCCGCCGATCTCCGCATCACCCTCGGCTTCATCGAACCCCACCTCATGCTCGGCTTCTCCGGCGGCCGTAAACTCGTTGCCCCCGGACTCGCCGCCCAGGAAACCATCAAAGTCCTCCACAGCCCCAAATTCATGCGTGAGCCGAAAGCCGTCGAAGGCTCCATCGACGACAACCCGCTCCACCGCGAACTCCTCGAAATCGCCCGTATGGCCGGCCACGATTTCATCGTCGACGTCGCCCTCACCCGCGACCGCCGCATCGCCGGAGTCTTCGCCGGCCACCCCGAGCAAGCCCACAAAGCCGGAGTCGATTTCGTCCGCCGTGTCATGCTCGAACAAATGGCCGAGCCCGTCGACGCCGTCATCACCACCTCGGCTGGATACCCGCTCGATCTCACCTACTATCAGGCCATAAAAGGAGTCACCGCCGCCCAGCACATCGTCAAACCCGGCGGCAAAATTCTCCTCATTGCCGAATGCCAGGAAGGCCCCGGAGCACCCGAATTCCGCCGCATGCTCAAGGAAAACCCCAACGCGAAGCAGTATCTCGAAAAAATCCGCCACACCCCCGTCGAAGTGGACCAATGGCAGATCGAGAAGCTCGCTCTCGTCATGGAGAAGGCGCGCGTCTCCTTCTACGTCCCCGGCCTCGATGCCGAATATTACCCCACGCTCTGGGGCCCAGCCTATGCATCGATCGAGCAAGCCCTCCGCGAGTTCTTCGCCGATCTCCCCAAAGACGCGAAAATCGCCGTCGTCCCCGAAGGCCCTTACGTCCTCGCCAAGGTCGCAGCAACCTAACTTTTTCGGAAAGGGTTCATCATCCCAACGCAACCGCGGCGGCAATGATCGAAGTGTCCCAGAACGAGAATCGGTGCCTCTGGCGAATTCGCAAAGCTGCCTGAAATACCGGCATCTTCATCTCCTGGATGCGAAATCGTGACCATGCCTCGATCAAGCCAACAGCAAATTCGTGCGGAATCGCGTCAGCACGACTCGCCCGCGTCGCCTGCGCATAGAACTCCTGCAACACTTGGATCGACAATCCGCCCGAATCATCCTCCAGCAGTTCAATCGCCCGTTCCCGCTTCCGGACCTCCCCGGCGTCGCGGCTGATCGCGTACAGCGGATGCTTGTATCAAGAAAGTGCGGAATTACTTCGATCACCCATACAACTCATCGCGAGTTAAACTGTCACCCGCGCGAAAAGCCGTGATTCGATTCCGAATCTCACGCTCCCGGCGCTTCAAGCGCTCGGTATCGGTTTCCTCGGTAGCCGGTTGCTGCAATTCTCCCTTCACCGGCGCCGAAACAGGAGTATCGCGCTCCGTATTGTTCCGCATGGTTTCACAGTATCGCGGCCGCCCCGGAACCTATCCGCCCACCGCCGCCACCGCCAGCTTCCGCGCTTCCTCCAACTGCGCCTCGCTATACCGCCCATAATCCCGCACATCGAACGACACCTTCAGCTTCAACTTCCGCACCAAACGCGGCAACGCATAGTCGCACAGCCGCCGCCGGAATTCGTTCGGCACGGCCCGCGTATCCCCCAATAACTCCACAATCCGCCGCAGCACCTCGCGGTCCTCCACATAATCGACAGCATCCAGAAAGAACCGCACCTCGGCAATATCCTTCTTTTCCAGAGCCCGCAGCACCACGGGCCGCGCTTCCTCCGCCGCAAACCGCAGCCGTGCCGTCGCCGCCACCAGCCCTTCCGAAACCGGCTGCGTATTGTGTGCCCATTTCAATTGCACCCGCGGCATGGTCTGCCGCTCCCGCAACAGCGCCTTGCTCTCGTCATCCGCGGCGGCCCCCAGCAGCAACAGCGCCGCGGCCGCCACGTTCCCCATCCTCACGCTCTTCCGCAACTGATCCGCCACCAACCCGTCTACTTCCCGTTGTCCCCAACACTCCGCCAGCGCCCGTGCTGCCTTGTCGCGCTCATCCTCGCTCGCAGCCGTCAAATCCCGCACCGGCGCAGCGCAGTCCTGTCCCTGTGCCAGGCCGGAAAACAACAACACAACCAGCAACAAAGCAATCACCGGGCGCCTCCTCACGGATTGATGATGTTCACATCGTCTCTACCTATGTGTACGCCACGCGCATCGGTATAGCCGTACATCAGCTCCCGCTTCCGCGCATCCACGTAATGATCCGGCAATCCCAGCACATGCCCCAGTTCATGCGCCATCGTCTCCGTCACTTGCGCCCCCGCCGTATCTTCAAACACGATATTCGTCCCTTCGGCGAACGCGTCTTCATCCCCCGTCTGATCGGTGATGTCCATTCTCCACACCAGAAAATAGTTGCAGTCCGCCGTTTCTCCCAGCGGATAAAGATGCGCCTCTTCCCCCGTCCCCGATTGTGTCGTCGTGATCGTTGTTCCGAGATTCCCGGGAGCCGTTACCACACGCGCCGCCTTGTTCGTCAGAAAGATGTTTGTCTGGCCGTTATAGATGTAGTTCATCTCCCTCGTCCACTGCGCCGCCGATGCCGGCACCCGCGTCGTGGAATGCCGCGGCGATGCGCTGTCCCGCACAAAGTTGAAAACCAACTGCAGCGTCTTCTTGTTCTTCGTGTTGATGTCGAGGTGAACAACCTCCGCACCCTTGGTGGCCGTAATTCGCGCCGAGCCCTTGGATAACCCGGTCAGTTCCAGTATCCGGTCGCTGGTCTGCAACGGCTCCGTGGTACCGGCGGGCAACGCCGAACGGTTGATTTCCGTACACGTCACCACGGCGGGCGCATTGTTCGAGATCGTGAATCCCGTACCTCCCCGCAGCACAATGTATCTCTTATCCGTGCTCGACACGGGCACCATCTGCCATCGCGGCGAAACATGCCGGTCGAAACCTTTCATCGTGAAGACTTTCGTAAATTCTGCCATTGCTGGTCCTTCCCTCTAGGATGGAACGCGGAAAGCGGACCTGCAAACCCATCATCACTACAATGAAAAAGTGAATCAGTCCATCCGCGTCGCCGCCATCACTCCGGAAACCAAACCCTGCGCGATTCCCGCGAATCTCGACCTCATCGCCGCCTCCGCGCGCCACGCCGCCTCCGAAGGCGCCGAACTCGTTCTCTTCCCCGAACTCTCCGTCACCGGTTTCATCCCCAATCACCCCACCGGCGACCACGCCGCATGGCTCAAGCAGGCTCTCCTCGCCGCCCGCCAGTCCGCCCAGCCACTTGACGGCGCCACCATCCACGCACTCACCTCCATCGCCCGCGATACCAATCTGCACATCGCCGCCGGACTCCTCGAAGATGCCGGCAATCGCCTCTTCAACACGCTCGTCCTCGTCAACTCCTCCGGACTCGCCGCCGCATGGCGCAAGATGCATGTCCCCATGTACGAGATGCCCTTCTACAACGGTGGGCCCGTCCCCACCGTCGCCGAAACACCGCTCGGCCGCATCGGAGCGAACATCTGCTTCGATGCCCTCATCCCCGAATCCACCCGCCTCCTCGCCGCCCAAAATGTCGAAATCGTCCTCTTCCCCTTCGCCGCCGATCCCGCCCCCGGCACTGCCGCCGCTTGGGCTAATTGGGCCCGTCCTCCCCTGCAAGCCCGTTGCGCCGAAAACGGAGTCTTCGGCATCGCCGCCAATTACAAAGGACACGTCACCTGCGCCGGCGTCAGTCAAACCTTCCCCGGCGGCGCCATCATCGCCGGCCCCAAGGGCGATAGCATCGCTGAAAATCTGGACGGCGCTTCCATCCTCATCGCCAACCTCCACGCCGCCACGCTCCTCGAAGCCCGCGCCGACCCCGATTACCTCTACCGCTTCCGCCGCCCCGAACTCTACAAATCACTCGCCGAATAGGCCGCGGAGAGCTATACTGTGGCCGACATGAACTCCAAACCCGCAGTTCCCCGCCGCGCTGCCACCGCCGCGGGACTCGCCGCCATGTTCGTCCCCCGCCACGTCCTCGGCGGCGCCGGTTACCAGGCCCCCAGCGACACCCTCCGCATTGCCGCCGTCGGCGTGGGAGGCATGGGCCGCCGCTACATGGAAGGTTGTGCCGGCGAAACATTCACCGCCCTTTGCGACGTCGATCACCCATTCGCCGCCCCCGTCTTCCGCAAATACCCCAGCGCGCGCATTTACCGCGATTTTCGCGAAATGTTCGATAAAGAAGAAAAGAATATCGACGCCGTCATCGTCGCCACGCCCGACCACACCCACGCTCCCATCACTCTTCGCGCCCTCCGAGCCGGCAAGCACGTCTACTCCGCCAAGCCACTCACTCACACCATCCACGAAGCGCGCCTCATCGCCGCCGAAGCCCGCCGCGCCAAAACCGCCACCCAGATGAGCGTCCAAAGCTGCGCCACCGAAGGCGCCTGCGCCGTCGCCGAAATCCTCCTCTCCGGCATCATCGGACCCGTCCGCGAAGTGCACCTCTGGGTCAACCATCCGCTCTATCCCGCCAGTCTCACGCGCCCAACGGACCGCCCAGCCATCCCCAAAGGCTTCGATTGGGATCTCTGGCTCGGCCCCGCTCCCTACCGCCCCTTCCACCATGCCTATCACCCCTGGATCTGGCGTTCCTGGTGGGATTTCGGCAGCGGCACCGTCGGCGACATGGCCTGCCACGCCCTCCACGTCTTCTATCGCGCCTTACAACTGGAATCCCCCACCCTGGTGCACGCCAGCCGCTCCACTGTCTACACCGGCGCGCTCCGCATGACTCCCGAGCACAAGGAAATCCTCCCCACCCGCCTCGAAACGCCGGAAACGGAAAGTCACGCCTCCGCCATCGTCTGGGATTTCCCCGAACGCGCCGCATTGCCCCCGCTCCGTCTTCACTGGTATGACGGAGGCATCCGCCCGCCCCGCCCCATCGAACTCCCCACCACAATCCCCATGCCATCCTCTGGCGCACTTTTCCACGGCGATAAAGGCAAACTCATGGCGGGCTTCTCCGGAGGCAATATCCGCCTCCTCCCCGAGTCCCGATTCAAAGACTACCAGCCCCCCGCGCCAACCCTGCCGCGCACCCCCGGCCACTATAAAGAATGGGTCGCCGCCTGTAAATCCGGAAAATCCACTTCCTGTAACTTCGAATTCGGAGCACAAATGACGGAAATCGCCCTATTAGGCGCCATCGCCGCCCGCTCCGTCACCTTGATCGAATGGGATGCCGCCCACACCCGCATCCCAAACGACGCCCGCGCCAATTCCTGGATCAATCCTCCCCGCCGCGAGGGCTGGCCGCTGTAGCGCCTATTGTTTCTTCCGCTGCGGCGCAGCGCCCTGCCCGCGCTTCTGATACCGCTCCCAAATCCGCGGCTCCACGTGCTGCTTCAAATAAGCCTCATACTCCTTGATCAAAGCCGGATCCGATGGCCGCCCATAAATCTCGCTCGATTTATACTTCCCTTCATCAAACTTCTTCTTCGTCCACTCATCATGCACGTGCGTAATCTCCGCCTCGTCCACAATATCCTGCACGAACTGCGGAGGAATGAAGAACACACCCTCGCGATCTCCCAACACCACATCCCCCGGCAACACGGTCACGTTCCCAATCCGCACCGGCACATTGATCCCCGCCACCATCACGTTGTTAATCGCTCCCGGCACCGCCCCTCGAAAATATCCGCCCATCCCCGTCGGCGCAATTCCATTCAAATCCCGAATCGCACCATCGATCACGAATCCCACTCCCGTCGTCTTCCAGATGTAATAAGCAAGGTTATCGCCCACCACTCCGCCCGCATTCAAATTCCCAAACGCATCCGCCACAAACACATCACCCTTCTGCAGCATATCGAGCGCCGTCTGATGCGACAGCCGCCCTCCATGCTTCTCCCGCCACTCCTTCTGATCCACATCCCCCACATCCGGACGCAGTGGCATCAACTGCAACGTCATCGCCCGCCCCACCAGATTCTTCCCCGGATTCAACACATGGAACCCGTCCGCGTACTGATTCGCATACCCCCGCCGCACAATCGACAGCACCTCTTCCGCCGACATCGCCTTCAATTTCTCCAGCAGCGCATCCGGCACTTTCGGCCGTCCATCCGGAAAACGCTCGAATGGATTCTGCTGCGTGTATTGAATCAGCTTTTCCCGCGATAGCGTATGCATCTGCGCCATCGCCGGCGCCAGAGCCAGAGTGAGGAGAATTAGAGGTTTCATGCTTCCACCTGATGTTTGAGCCTATTGCCCCGCGCACGGCGCGAGCCTTCCCAAGCGTAATCGCACCCGCTCCCGCAATGCAAATCCCTCACCTCGCGCTACAGCATTCCGCACCGCACCAACTCCCGGTTCGCCCGCGCCGTAATGTCGCTCTGGATCCGCGGCTCAAAACGGTGATCGTACACATAGCACTTGATCCGCAGCATCAAATACGCCTGCTTGTCGAATCCGTGCATCGTGAGAATCACCACCGGTTTCCGCGCCAGCAGGTACGGCGAGCACAGAGCCGCCTGCCGCCCGATTCGTTGCGCCACATCCGCATTCGCATCCGGAGGCAGATAGATATCCGTCACCACCTGGCAATCCGGCACTCCCGAATTCGCATTGAACACGCGGTCCGTCAGAATCTGCGAATTCGGTATCGTCACCCGCGTATCGTCCGGCGTAGTCAGCTTCGTGCTCCGCAGCCCGATGTGATCAATCTCCCCATACGCGTCCCCAATCTTCACCCGGTCGCCAAGCTGAAACGGCCGGTCCGCCAGCACCACCAATCCACCCACGACATTCTTCACCAGATCCTGCGCGCCTAAGCCCAGCGCGATACCCAGCGAAGCCACGCTCGCCAGAAACGTCTCCCGCGAAGGAGCCAGCAGATTAAAGCACAGCATGATCGCGCTGAACCAGATGGCGATCCGCAGCACCGGCTCCAGCCACTTCACAATGAACCGCGCCCGCGTGCTCCTCCGGCTCGCCAACTCCAGCACGCTCGCCAGCCATCGAATGGCGATCGCCGCCACCGCCAGAATAACCAGCGCCTCCAAAATCATCCCCAGTGTGAATTGCTGCAACATCGGTGTGGAATTCATCGCGCGCTGCTCCTACAGTAGGTTGTTGCGTGTCAGGGCCATGTGCACCAAACGCCCAGCCTCGGGCCGCACACGCAAACCCGGTCCCGCCGGGTCCGGTTCCAGACACTCCAGATTCGTCAACTTCTCCAATCGCACCCGGCTTTCCTCGATCCGGCATTCGAAAATCTCGCTGTGCTCGCCCGCCGTTAAACTCCCGTGCTGCACAATCGCCTGCAGCGTGAACAGATCCGGCTGCCGCAATTGCGCGATCAGCGGTTCGTAGTCAGGCTCCGCTGGTTGCCGCATATACAACACCCCGCCTTCCACCCGTTCCATGTAGTGTTGCCACAACTCGAATGCGCTCCGGAAAATCCCCGATGACTGCCGGTACAGCGAATCGAAAAAGCGCTCGTCCGCCGAAGGCTCCAGGCCAAACAACCGCTGGAGTTTCGGAAACACCTTGGTCGCCGTCATGAGCGATGGAAAATGCAGCCGCAGCCCCGAAAGATTATGCCGCAACAAAATCGCATTCTTCAATTGATCCGGCGCAATCGACATCGCATTGATCCGGTGCGTGAAGTATTCCCCCAACCCCACCGCCGCATCCAGGTAACGATACGACGTCTGGTTCAAACTCAGAATCCAAAACGTCGTCCGGCACGTGCCCGACACCATCGACAGCAGTTCCTCCAATCCCGCAAACCCGTTCATCCGCCGCAAAAACGTCCGCTCCAGTTCCTCGATCACGATGATCCGCTTCTTCGCCAACAGCGCCTCCGTCAAATCCTCCTCCGGCTGCAATTGCAGCAACGCGCGGAGAAACGCATGCATCTCGGCAACCCCGGTGATTCGCTCCGAAAAATGCCCCCGTATCACCTCTAACCCCGCCAGTTCCTGCGCCATCAGGCAGTTCAGAATACTCGTCTTCCCGCTGCCGCGCTCCCCCGCCAGAATCACCGCCACTCCCCGATTCGCCGCCCACAGATCACGCGCCCGCGCCAGCTCCGCCATCTCCACATCGCGACCCACCAGAAATCGCGGATCCTCCACCGGAGCCAGCTTGAACAGCCGCCGGTAAATCGCCGGCAAATCCCGCGCCCCCATTTGCAGGCTGAGCACATCGCCCAGATACCCGCGCGCAATCGCCGGAGCGGAAACCGCCACCGGCGCCGCCTCCCACCCCACCTGTTGCAGCACCCAATGGTAACGAGCCTGCATCACACCCTTCACCCAACGGCCAAAATTCCCCGCGTAGGCAACAAAGCCGTTCCACAACTCCCGCCCCGCGCGGGATCCGCTTTGCCGCACCAATTGCCGCAGCAACCCCAACCGGTGTTGTTCCAGACTCAGATGCAGAATCAGAAACGTCGTGGCAATCCCTTCCACCAGCCCCTTCTCCACCCGCTCGTGCGGACTGGCAATCGTCTCCTTCTGGTAATTCACCAGTGACAACGCATTGCCGAACCCCTCGCTCGCAATCTGTGCGCCTTCCTCCGAATCCCCCTGCGCGCTCTCCATGCTGAACCGAACCACCTCGCGAGCCTGCTCAATCCCGCGTATCACCGCCCGGTGTGACTCCTCTGCTTCGCGAAATCCATCGGTCGCCACCGGACGCCCCACGCGGCTCAATACAGACAGGAATTCCTTGCGAGGCTCCAGACTCCGCCACGGCTGCCGCCACCCCGGCAATGCGCGCTCCGGCTCCACCGACTCCACCTCAGTAGGCAGGCGTTGCCGCGCTCTCGCCTGAATCGTCTTCTCCCACAATCCGACCCGATCCTCCGCCGAAACCAGCCGCGCCACCGGTGGCGGAAATTCCGCCTCTTGCTCGCCCTCCTGTGCCTGTCGCAGCCAGCCAATGGCCCCATCCAGTTCCCGCAACAAATCCTTCTGCTCGTTGTCCACCGATTCCAACGCCCGCTCCGCTTCCTGGCACGCGTCCGAGAGCAGAATCGCCAATTCCCATTCCATGTCAATCCCCGCTCGCACAGCCCGCTGCTGCCGGGACCAATACTGAAAATTCCTCTGCCTCGCCGCCTGCAGCGCTTCCTCCACTTCACCGTTCCCCGAACCACCGCCACGCATAATCGCATCGGCGAGCCGCTGCACCGCCCCTTGTTCCCATGCCCGCATCGCAACCAGTTGCCTGTCCATCGTTCGTTCCAGAACAGCCACTGCCGATAACCAGCGCTTCCTGCTATCGATCCAATCCTGCGCGTCCGTACCCCGCCGGCCAAGGCGAAGCAACTCCTGCCGCCGCATTTCCTGCCAGGGCGCCGCCAGCAACTGCGATGCCTGTGCCAGCGATAGCAGACAAGCGCCGTCCAGCCTCGCGCGCCGGTTCGTCTCCTCGCGCAGGTGGCGGCCCACCAGGTGCCGCAACAGCAATTCGATCCGGCTGCGCCGCCCCAGCAAATATCTCCGAATCCCCTTCCGTCCCTGCACTCCCAGAGTGTCGATCAGTTCCGCCCCGCTCAACGCAACGAACTCCGGCACACGCCGCACCAGATCCTCCATCCGCATCCGGTGATTCTCCAGCGCATCGAGCGCCCGTTCCTGCGGCCGGCTTTTGTTCAGCGAACGCACGGCTTCGAAGAACAGCGGCTCCCCGCAGCTTGTCACCAGATCCGATAGTGACTCCAGCCCAGCACCGCTCCTCGGCAGAACCTGCTCCACCCGCTCCCGCAAATTGCCCAGAATCCCGCGAAGACCACCCAGGCTTGCCTCGTACTGCGCCACCAGCTGCCGGTTCAGCGTCGCTGCTTCCGTCTGCAGCAAACTCCACGTCTGTTCCATCGTTGCTTCAGGCATTATTTAACGGCTGAAAAGCCTATTCACATTGTGCACGTTCGCTAGGCACAAGCGAGAATTCACCCTTTCCGCAAATCCGCCACCGCCGCCGAAAACCCCTCAATCCGGTTCCCGCTCAATGTAATCGCTTTCGCATCCTTCCCAATCCGCACCCCAACCCGCGATGCCGCTCCCCGCGTCTCCAGCAGCACATTCCCCTGCAACATCACCTGCTCCGTCACGCCCTCAATCTCCACCGCCGCCCCGCTCTCATTCCCGCTATCCACCACCCGGTTCCCCTCAATCCGATTCCGGCTCGGAGCAAACGTCGGCCCATGTTCCTGCCGCAAATAAATCCCGAATTTTCCGCTCCGCAGCACTTCATTCATCCGAACAATATTGTCCGTATCGTTGTGACCGATTGACACCCCGAACCGCCGGTTATCCGCCATTACATTCTTCTCCACCAGTCCCCATTTCACGCCCCAGCAGAAAAAGAATCCGATATCATTCCGCTCCAGCCGGCATCCCGTCACCACCGTCCGCTGCGACCCCGACCCCGGATGCAGCCCGTACCCCGCATGATCGTGGCTCACGCAATCCTCCACCCGCACGTCGTGGCACACCTGATAACTGATCCCGTCCCCATTGAAATTCCGCGCCGTAACCTTCTTCATCCGGATCCGGTTGCTCTCCCGCAGAAACACGCAGCCCACGTAATTCCCATTCAAGAATTCACTCTGCGCCCGATTCCCATCCAGACAGATATCCTCAATCGCCACATCCGCAATCCGATACCCTTCAAACAGCGAATGCATCCGTGAAGCCGCCGCGCCTTCCTTCGTCCAGAAATTCTCCTGCAGCATTTGGTTCAACTTGAACCGGTTCCCGCTCCGCGCCACCAGCGTCCGCCGGAAAATATCCTCCCCGCCGTTATGTGGATTCTTCGTCCGCACCACAATGCCATCCCCCACCGAAAACCCCGAGGCATCCTTCAAAGTAATTTCCTGATCGTACCAATCGGAATTCTCCACCAGCACCGTCTTCACTACCGGTTCTTTGATACACACGGTATCCACACCACTACCCGCCACCCGCACGCCGGACCGCAATTGCACGGCATTGCGAAACCGGAACACACCCGGCAACAACCGAACCGTGCCGCCACCCAATCCCGCAACATAATCCACGCCCGCCTGCACCACCTTATGGTCCGAGCCCACCAAATCGGCCTTCCCCTGCCCCACCGTAATCGTCAACCCCTCGTCCCAAGCAGGCTCCACGCGGTCCCCAAACGTAGCCCGCGGCCTCGTCACCGCCGGAGCCTTCGCTCCATCCTCAGCCGCGGCCAACAGCGCGGGCATACCCAGAAAGAGACGGCGTTTCATATTCGTCATCGTATACCACTGGAACCGTCCGTGCCCTACGGCACAAAGAACCCGTTCAGATCCAGAATCAGATGCGTCTGTGATGGCACATATGCCTGGATTGCCCCGTTGTAGCCACCCGGCGCCAGCAACGCATTCGCCACCACCGTCCCATCAAATGAATTCAGCGTCGATACCAACGGCTGCGTCACTCCGGCGGGCCACATCGTCAAATACGGCAGCGGACCCGAAGGAACCACCGTCGCATTCATCGAGTAGGCCTTCGCTTCCGCCCGAACCCCGCAAACACCCGTCAGCACCGGGAACATCCGTGTGCCTCCCGCGGCCAGCGACGGCCCGCCAAATTCACTCGGCGCATTCCGTGTATCGGCCAGACGGCAAGGTGTCATAGGCACGAAAGCCAGCGGCGTGCCGAACCCGAGAGTCGAAAAATATCCATTTATATCAATCACCAAATCGGCCGCCTCCGTCACAAATACACTCACTGACCCGTCCGCGCCCGTCGGCACCATCGCCGCATTCGCCACCACCGTCCCCTTCGGCGAGTTCAACGTCGATACCACCGGCTGCGCCGATCCGGTGGGCCAGATCGTCAGATAAGAAAGCGGACCCGACCGTGGAATCACCGTCACATTGAGCGCAAACGCCTTCGCAAACGAGATGATCCTCCCATTGCATGCTCCAGTGATCTTGAAAGTCCGAGTCTCGCCCGCCGTCAGATGTGGCCCGCCAAAAGGCCCCGCCGCATTTCGTGTATCCACTACCCGGCACGGTGTTTCCGTATACAACGGAAACGCCCCCGTGCTTCCCAACGAGGGAACAAAGTAGCCATTGATATCCAGGATCAGATCCGTTCGATCCGTCACAAAGGCGCTCACTGCGCCATTCACTCCCGCCGGAACAATCGCCGCATTCGCCTTGATCCGCCCATCAAACGAGTTCAGCGTCGATACCAATGGACGACTCTGCCCCGCCGGCCACAGCGTGAGATAAGACAACGGCCCCCGCGGCACAACCGTTGCATTCAACGAATATGCCCTCGCACTCTCTGGAATTCCGCACTTCCCCTGCGGAATCGGAAAATCCCGCTGCGTCCCCCCTTCCATCACAGGAACACCGAAGGCCCCTACCTCCCCAGTCAGCCCGCGTGTATCCACCACCCGGCACGGAGCCACCGGAACAAATAGCATTCCACTGCTGAGCGGGGCTCCATCCTGACTAATCAGAATCGCCTCCCCTGCTGCCATAATCCTTCCCAGCCGCGTCGCTCCCGTGTTTCGCGACACCCGAAACCACACGCTTTGCGATCCTGTAAAATTTGGTCCACTCATCAATGTGATCCACTCATCCTTGGATTCCGCGGTCCACGTCAGCCCAGGACTCGATGTCGTTACATCAAAAGTCGTCGTAGCACCCGAATACGACACTTTCATGGAACTCGGCGACACTTTGTACGGCTTTGGCAATCCCTGGTTCAGTGTCACCCGCACCCCGCCTACCCAGATGTTGGTGGTTCGGGGCGCACCTGTCGCATTGTAGTCAACCAGCAGCCGCAACGTTTCCATGCCCGCGCCCGTGTACGCCCACGCCCCGCTCTGCTGCACTAATATCTGAACCCATCCACCCGGCTGCTCAACAGACGCCTCCCACACACATCCAGCCCCGGACTGAACCCCAACCTGCACCGATTGCCGCTCACCATCAAAGTTGAAATCCTGCGGCGCCACCGTCACCGTGCAACTCGCAATCGTCTCCGGCGAGAACACCTCCAGCGAATAGTCCGCCAGCGGTGGACTCTCGCTGAGCGTACGGGAAAGGTAGTCGTCGATCTGCGCCACCGCGTACAACCGGTTCGATCCCTGGTTCCAGAACACTCTACGTCCCCGCAACGGATACGACAACCCGCCTTCCAGCCTAAGCTGCATACGCATTCGCCCCATCAATCCCAATCCTTCGTCGTTGTACAACTGGACATCCGCCGGAATCAGTTGCCTCCATTCGTCCGATGGGCCCGCCAGCACCGCAGTCTGCCGCCGCGCACTCGAATGCGCCACCCACGCCGCCCCTGGCTCATCCCGCGAAATCCGCGCAAATCGCCCGATCGCCGTCGCATCCTCGCCCGGCACTTCCGAAGACCGGTACACATCCCCGCACGCCGTGTAGTGCCGTAGGCCATCCTCGCTCATCCACAGATTGCCACACGTCACCTTCATGACTGGATTCATCGCCGTATTCCCTCCGCTACGCACGTCCATCCGGCTCCAACTATACAGATTGCCCACGTACGCCCAGTTCCCCGACGCATGTAGCCGCGCGAAATCCTGGGAATTGTTCACATCCCGCGTAATGCCAGTGGCCACCTCCACCACCTTCCCTGCACGATCCGAAAACAGGTACGCCCATTGCTCGCCCGTCAGCAGTACTGTCTTCACATCCATCCCCACTTGCAGCAACTTCTCCACGGTTCGCGTTTCCAGATTCACGATGGACACGAAGCCCGAATGCCCCACCGCGGCCTTCCTCCCGTCAGGCGACACACTCAACGAAAGCGGCGCATAAAGCAGCGCGAAATGCTGGTCCTGCCGGGTCACTGGATCGTACAAATGAACCTCGCGCGGCGAACTCGCCGCCAGCACAACGCGGTCCAGACTCTTGCTGTATTGCACGTCTTTCACCTTGTAGCTGAACCTCTGCTGTGCGGGAATGGCCGGCAGCGCGCCAGCCTGGCTGATCTGCAGCGTCTGTGTCCCGATTACGAGTGTGGCCGTCCGAGCAGCCCCGCCCGAGTTCGCCCGGATATGCAGCCGCACATTCGCCAACCCAGAGCTCAAAGCACCGTACACCACTTGCACCCAATCCACCGGAGATTCCACGCGAACCCCACAGTCCACCGCCGATTGCACCGTCATCGCGTGCAGCGTGCCCTCGCTGCCCACCGATAGCACCCCAGTGACAAGCGTCGCCGCACAACCCGCCGTGTTCGCCAGTTCATAGGTCTGCACAGCGAAATCATTGGTCAGCCCCGCCCTCGCCTGAGCCTGATACACCAAATGCAGCTTCGTGCCGCTGTTGTTGAAGAATACCCACCGCCCCTCCCCCACGTGATTGGTTCCTCCCACCGCA
>CALFYN010000486.1 GCA_937952345.1 uncultured Acidobacteriota bacterium | reverse complement strand
GCGGATGGACTTATTGAAGACTGGTATGGGGAAGGCAATTTCAATCGTACGGCGATGCTCTATGCGTTGATGAAGAGCCAGGGGGTGCGTCCGGTGGAATGGAGGCCAGGGATACGGGTGGGCGCGGTGCGGAAGGGCGATGGCGTGCTGGTGGCGCTGGAGGCTCCATCCTCGGTGAAACTGCAATTCGACTACGCGCGGCACCGGCGGGTGCTGAATCTGGACAAGAATTACGTGCGGCTGAACGAATTCCCGGAATGGTTCACAGTGGAGGAGAACTCGCTGTACCGGGTGAGTTCGGGCACAGGGGAGCAGGTGCGGCTGGGCGCGGAATTGATCGAGGGGATCACACTCACGCCGGGTAACTGGAGCATCACGCGTTACACGGGAACCCCATCGAGGTAGCGAATCGGGAACGTGAGCGGGCATACCCGCAAAGGTTCCGCAACAATACCCGCAGAGAGCACTTGCCAAGGAGTGGGGAGTTTGAGTAATCTTTAAGTACTATAAAGAGCCTAGTACCTGCTAAGGTGTTCAGCTCAAGACTGACTCTCCCCCTGATGTAATCAGAGAAAGTTCATGGGTCCGGCATTGATCCGCGAACCGCACTCTCTAGCTTAGGTTTCTCCCACAGTTGCAGTAACGGCCCCTAGTGTACTTTAGGTGGCGGATGTTTTGATCCCTTACGGAGTGGTTGGGTGTTCCTCCTAACCAGTCTTGTAAGTTGTTGTGTGGGAAAAATTTAACTTAGTCCGCCGATTCCAATTCGGAGTTGGGAATCGGGATCGGATCTATAAAGCTAGGGATGCGGAAAGACGATCAGGACGGATGGGAACCCGGTGACCTTTTAGTCCTACAACGCGGCAGCCAGCCGTGGTAAAGCTGGCATGTCGCTGGAAGGAGCTTTGATGTTCAGGATGAATGGATCGAGCACGCCCGGCGGCAGCGGCCGGCAGCTCGTATTACTCGCGCCCAGCGGGGCGAAGGTTCCTGAAAAATTTCGCAACCGGCGGGATGACGCGCGCGGGCACACCGACTTGTTGGCCGAGGTGCAGAGGCTGCGGGGACGGGTCTATTTGGAAGATGGAGCGATCCGGCCCTCGGATTTAACCCATGACAAGCGCCATGTGCAGCCGGCCGATGAAGAAAGCTGGCATATTGTTGTCACTGGAGAGAGGGGCGACGTGCGCGGATGTGCCCGTTACCTCAGCCACCCGGCAAACGCGCGGATAGAAGAACTGGGGGTGGCCACAGCGCCGCTGGTGACGAGTCCGCTCACGAGCCATTGGGTCCGTACCGCAATCGAAGCGCAGATGCAGGAAGCGCGGCGTCGTGGCCTAGGTTATGTGGAAGTGGGTGGATGGGCCCTTACGGAAGAATTGCGCTGGTCGGCGGCGGCTCTACATCTGGCGCTGGCATCCTACGCTCTCGCCGAGATCCTGGGGGGGTGCCTGAGCATCGGCACGGTGACGCACCGTCATGCCTCTTCGTCGATCCTCCGGCGTATCGGAGGCACTCCACTCCAGTTTCAGGGTATTGAAACCGGCAGCTACTTCGACGCGCGCTACGGCTGCGATATGGAAATCCTCACCTTTGATTCCAGCAAGCCCAATCCGAAGTACAAGGCCATGCTTGCGGACATTCAGAAGGAGCTGGCCACCTGCGCCCAGGTAGTGGGCGATTCCTTCGTTCCCGCCCATGTGCACGATCCGGTGCTACTGCCCGCGCCAATGGCTGTGGCCCGGTTGTCGGCGGCTTAAGGAAGGATCGGTTTCTTGCTACCAGTTCCCATCGATACCCAACGCCCGGCGCTCGATACGGCGCCCGGCATTTTGGATCTCGCCATCGAGGAGTGGCGGTCAGCGCTGGGGGCGAGCGCGGTTGACACCAGTGAAGCGGCGCTGGCTCGCGCCGGCCAGTGCACATTCGCGGTCCGCCGGACGGTTCCGGTGATACTGAGACCATCGGACCGGGCCCAGGTCCAGCAGATCCTGCGGATTGCCAGCCGCCACGGGGTACCTGTCTACCCTGTCGGCAGCGGGAAGAATTGGGGCTATGGTTCCGGTGTGCCTTCGGTGAGCGGCTGTGCGCTGCTCGACTTGAGCCGCATGAACCGGATTATCGATTTCAGCGAGGAACTCGCCTACGTCACGGTCGAGCCTGGAGTGACGCAGCGGCAACTGATGCAAGATCTACACTCCTTCCCATCACAGCTCTGGATCGACCCGCCGGGGGCGAGCCCTGATTGCAGCCTCATC
>CALFYN010000485.1 GCA_937952345.1 uncultured Acidobacteriota bacterium | reverse complement strand
CCATGGACGACCAGCTCTGGCACGAAATCACAAATACCCCCCGCGTGACCGGATTCGTCGGTGGCGGCAATACCCCCGTCCCCTTGACCCCCCAGGAAGTCCACTCCATTCTCTTCCGCCAGGCCACTTCCGCCGAGCGCCCCCGCCCCAAACTCAATTTCGAAAAGGGAGAAACCGTCCGCATCATCGACGGCCCCTTCGCCAATTTCTCCGGAAAAGTCGACGAGGTCAATTCCGAGCGCAATACCCTGCGCGTCCTCGTCACCATCTTCGGCCGCGCCACCCCGGTCGAACTGGAATTCCTTCAGGTGGAAAAGATCGCTTAAGTTTCTTTGTAAGGATTTGTCATGGCTAAAAAAGTAACCGCGATGGTGAAACTGCAGATCCCGGCCGGGAAGGCTACCCCCGCCCCGCCCGTCGGTACCGCACTCGGCCCCCAGGGCGTCAACATCATGGAGTTCTGCAAGGCGTTCAACGCCAAGACTTCGGCCAAGGATCAGGAAGGCCTGATCATCCCCGTCGTCATCACCATTTACTCCGACCGTACCTTCACCTTCATCACCAAGACCCCCCCGGTGCCCGTGCTCATCAAGCGCGCCGTCAACCTCGCCAAGGGTTCCGCCGAACCCAATAAGAACAAGGTTGGCAAGATCACCGAAAAGCAGGTCGAAGAGATCGCCAAACTCAAAATGCCCGATCTCAACTGCTTCGATGTCTCCGCCGCCGTGCGTAGCGTCAGAGGCACCGCCCGTTCCATGGGCGTCGACGTCGTCTAGACCGTTTCCTCCTATCTGACAGTTTCTTGCCAGGGCTCGGGCCGTCCCGAGCCCTTTGCTTTGTTCGACATGAAAGATTATCTCGTTCCCGCCGCAAATCTTTTGTAATCGATCTTTCCCGCGCCGATACGTCCCTCATGCCTATCGGCGTATGCGTCTGTTTTCTCAAAACTAACCGCCCGTTCCACTCCGAAACCCGTTCCGGAACCCGCCCTGCCCGCTCCCTCTCGCCTTCACTTGTATTTTCAATGTCTTCGCCCCGCTGCGCCTTTGGCACGCCCTTTGCTTTTCTATCCACGAACGAACTCCGCGGCGTCATCCCGGAGTCTTCGGTAGTTCCCTCGCCTTAGGCTCAATTCTTGGAGGTCTTGCAACATATGCCTGTCTTTAAGCCACGCAACCGCCTGGTCAACTTCCGTCTCAGTGAAGAGGAGTTTGAGAAACTCCGCGCCAGTTGCTCCCTGTATGGAGCGCGCAGCCTGTCCGACTTCGCCCGCGCCGCTGTCATGCGCTCGGTCTCCGGAGCCGGCAATCCCTCTCCCGAAGCTATGGACCACGCCATGGATCGCAAGGTGAACGACCTCGAAACCCGCATTGGCGAACTCAGCCGCCTGGTCGACGCCCTCCGCCATTCCAATTTCGCCCCCGTCACCACGGCACAAGGAGAATAAGCCCACCATGCATAGGCCCATCCTGCTTCTCCTTACCGGCATCGCTCTCATGGCGCAACCCCGCCCCGCGCCGCCTCTCTACGAACTCGGCGGCGCGAACCTGCCCGCCCAGAAAATCGGCGCCAACGATCTCGTCGCCGTGTCCGTCTACGACTCGCCCGAACTCACCCGCACCGTGCGCGTCAGCGCGGAGGGTCTCATCAGACTGCCGATGCTCAAGGAGAGGATCCAGGCTGCCGGCCGCATGCCGTCCGAACTCGAAACCGCCATCGCCGACGCGCTCATTCAGGAAAACATCCTCATCGCTCCGGTGGTCACCGTAACCATGGTGGAATACCATAGCCGGCCCATCAATGTCGCCGGCGCCGTCAAACGGCCACTCACGTTCCAGGCCGTCGGCGGCGCGACACTCCTCGACGCCATTACCCGCGCCGAAGGGCTTTCTCCGGATGCCGGCCCGGAAATCCTCGTCAGCCGCATCCAGCCCGGCGAAAACGGCGCACCCGCCACCATCATCCAGCGCATCCCCGTCAAGGGCCTCATCAACGACGCAGACCCGGAACTCAACGTTCGCCTCTACGGCGGCGAAGAGATCCGCGTTCCCGAAGCCGGCAAGATCTTCGTCGTCGGCAATGTCCGCCGCCCCGGAGCCTACCCCGTCGAAGACAGCTCCGGCACCAGCGTCCTCAAACTGCTCGCCCTCAGCGAAGGGCTCATGCCCTACACCGCTAAACAGGCCTTCATCTATCGCAAGGATCCGTCCTCCAGCACCAAGCACGAGATCCCTATCGAAATCTCACGCATCATCGACCGCAAGAGCCCGGACGTCCCACTCCAGGCCAATGACATCCTCTATATCCCCGATAACAAAGGCAAGCGGATGGCGCTCTCCACCCTCGAAAAACTCGCCGGCTTCGGCTCGGCCACGGCCAGCGGAATGCTCATCTGGCGCCGATAAGTGCAACCCCAGTGTCCAAGGAAGGGAACAGTTCAAAGCCAATGCCTCAAGAGAAAACCGACAAAGAGATTGTGGTCGCCGGCGAAACCTACCGGATCGCCCAGTTCGTTCCTCATTCTGCCGCCGTGCCGTTTCCGGACGCCGAGCCCGAAGAACCCGGAGTGCCCATCTCCCACTACCTCTGGGTGCTTAAACGCCACCGCTGGAAGATCCTCCTCTTCGTGGCCGTCTCCGTCTTCGCCACGGCCATCATCTCCAATCGCATCACTCCGGTCTACGAATCCACCGCCACCGTCGATATCGACCGTCAGACGCCCACCGGCGTCGTCGGCCAGGAATCCGTCCGCTCCAGCCTGGTCAATGACTCGGATCAGTTCCTTGCCACCCAAATCAAACTGGTCCAGTCCGACAGCGTGCTTCGCCCCGTCGCCCAGCGCTACCGCCTCACCTCCGAGGAGCAGACCCCAGACTCCAACGTCGCCCAGTCCAACGTGTTTCAAAAGAACCTCAAGGTCAACCGGCCCACCAACACTTATCTGCTCCTCATCAGCTACCGCTCCACGGACCCGCGGTTGTCCGCCGATATCGCCAACTCCATCGCCCAGTCCTACCTGGAGCATACCTACAATATCCGCTTCCGCGCCTCGGCCAGCCTCACCACCTTCATGGAAAAGCAACTCGAGGAATTGCGCGCCAAAATGGAACAATCCTCGGCCGCTCTCATCCAGTTCGAGAAGGAACTGAACATGATCAGCCCGGAGGAAAAGACCAATATCCTTTCCGCCAGGCTGCTCCAGCTCAACACCGAATACACCAACGCCCAGGCGGACCGCGTCCGCAAGGAGGCGGCATTCCAGTCCGTGAGAAACGGATCGCTCGAAGCCGTTCAGGTTTCCGGCCAGGGCGAACCCCTGCGCCGGCTCACCGAGAAAATGAACGAGGCCCAGGAGCGTTTCAGCCAGATCAAGGCACAATACGGAACGGCTCACCCCGAATACCGCAAGGCCGCGGCCCAATTTTCCGAAGTACAGCGCCAGCATGATCGCACCCGCCAGAACATCGTCCAGCGCGTCGAGATCGAATACCAGGAATCCACCAACCGCGAGGCCATGCTCGAAAAAGCCGTTCAGGAAACCAAGAGTGAATTTGACCGCCTCAATTCCCGTTCGTTCGAATATCAGGCCGTCAAACGCGAAGCCGAAGCCGACAAAAAGCTGTACGAGGAACTGGTCCGCAAGATCAAGGAAGCCGGCATCAACGCCAGCTTCCAGAATTCCTCCATCCGCATCGCCGATCCGGCCCGCCCCCCGGCCAAGCCTGTCTTCCCCAATCTCAAACTCAATCTGGCTCTCGCCTTTGTCTTCTCCACCCTGCTTGCCTTCGGCGCGGCTGTCCTCAGCGACGCACTCGATAACACCATCCGCGATCCCGAGCAGGTCGCCCGCACCCTCAAGACCGAAGTCATCGGCAGTCTGCCCGTCGTCAAGAACTGGCGCAGCCAACTGGGTCCGGTTGCACAGAACAGTCCCACAAAGGCCCTCGTCGCCCTCCATGAAGGCAACGATCATGCCAATACCTACGCCGAGGCCATCCGCACCCTCCGCAATTCGATCCTGCTGAGCGACTTCGACCGGCGGCTGCGCTCCCTGCTCGTCACCAGCGCCTCCCCCGGCGAGGGTAAATCCACCATCGCCGCCCACCTGGCGGCCACGCATGCCGAACAGCACCACCGCACGCTGCTCATTGACGGCGACCTGCGCCGCCCCAGTGTTCACAAACGCTTCGGCATCTCTTCCTCCGTCGGCCTCTCCAACGTCCTCGTCGGCGAAGTGCCCTGGAAAGAGGCGCTCGTACAACCTGTCGGCCTCCCAGACCTCGATGTGCTTCCCGCCGGCCCGCCCTCGCGCCGCGCCGCCGACCTCATCGGAAGAGGACTGATGGAACTGCTCGAGGATGCCGGCGGTCATTATGACCTGGTCATTCTCGACGCTCCGCCTCTACTCGGCTTTGCCGAGCCATTGCAGATGGCAACCGCCGTCGATGGCGTCGTGGTCGTGACACGCGCCGGAGAAACCAATCGCAAAGCTGTCGGTGCCGTCATCGCCACGCTGCAGCGGCTCCGCGCCAACGTGATGGGGCTCGTGCTCAACCAGGTTCACCAGGAAATGAGCGACAGCTACTACTACTACAGCCACTACGGCAAGTACTACCGGGCCAACGGAAAGGGCTGATTCTCATGAACGCCGCCACCGCAACTCCGGCCGCCCTCTCCCTTCGGGTCAACATGGCGTGGACCCTCGTGGGGAATCTGGCCCAAGCCGCCGCGCAGTGGGCCGTGGTTGTCGTCCTGGCGCGCATGGGAAACGTGGAGACCGTCGGCGCCTATGCTTTGGCACTCGCCATCGTGAGCCCGGTCTTTCTATTCGCCAATATGCACCTGCGCACCGTGCTGTCCACCGACGTCACCGGAGAAACGGGCATCGGCGTCTACTTCTCGCTCCGCCTCGCCACCTCGGCCGCCACCCTCTGCCTGCTCCTCGCCGCCGCACTCTATTGGGGCGGCTTCGAAGGCTTCGTGCTCGCCGGACTCGCGTTGGCCAAAGCCTTCGAGGCCATCAGCGAATTGCTCTACGGCGAGTTGCAGCGCCAGGAACGAATGGACCGTATCGGCAAATCCATGATCCTGCGCGCCGTCGGATCACTCGCCGCCGTGGCCGCGGCGATGCGCCTGACACAGAACCTGCCCTTGGCCGTGTTCTCCATGGCAGTCATTTCGGCGGCCGTCGCCGCCTCCGATATGCGTTCCACCGGAGTACTCCGCATGAGCGGGACACTGCAGGAAATCAAACGCCTGGCTGTCTCCGCCGCTCCTCTCGGACTCCTGTTGCTCCTCGTCTCGCTCAATGCCGCCATTCCGCGCTACTTTCTGGCGGGAATGGCATCTCCCGCGGCGGTAGGTGTCTTTGCCGCCCTCTCCTACGTCTCCATTGCCCTCAATACGCTAGTCATGGCCGCCGGACAGGCTTCCGGCGCCTCCATGGCAAGAAGCTTCTGGAGCCGGGATGCCTCCGCATTCCTCCGCAAATCCAGCCGCTTGGTCGGCTTGTCCATCGTTCTCGGCTTGGCGGGCTTGGCTGCCGCGGCAACCTGCGGCGAGGATTTCCTGCTCGCGCTGTACGGACCCGCCTACGCCGCCGAACACGCCGCCTTTCTCTGGCTGATGGCTGCCGGGGCAGTCAGCTTTGCCGCCTCCGCCCTCGGTTACGCCATGTCCGCGGCCCGCTGCTTTCTCCCGCAGGTTCCGACGCTTGCCGCAACAGCCGTCGTCACTGCCATCTGTTGCCGCCTCTGGGTCCCACAGTCGGGAGTGGCCGGAGCGGCGATGGCCCAAACCTCCGGGTTTGCGGCCCAACTGCTCCTCAGCCTGTGGCTTCTCGGCTATTTCTCCTGGAGGAAGTTTCAATGAATCACCCGCTCCAACGGCCGCACCGCTGGGATCAAATCGGCTTTGGGCTGGTCTCGATCCTCGTCTTTCTCATCCCCTGGGGTGACATGCTGTTGCTGCCCATGGAGGTGCAGGCCAGCCGCGTGTTCACGCTCGCCGCCACCGCCGCCTGGATTCCCTTGCTCTGGCGGCGCCGGAAAATGCGTCCTCTGGAGTCGCCCCACATTTTGATGCTCCTGTTCGTGCTGTGGGCCGGCATCAATATCATGGAATCCGCCGAGCCCGAGCGTACGCTGCGGCGGGTGCTCTCCTACATGCAGCTATTCCTCGACGCCTGGATCATCCATCAATGCCTGCAGAGCGCCGGACGCCTCGAAAAACTGCTCGCCGCCTGGCTCCTCGGATGCTACGTCTGCGCCGCCGGCGTCCTCTACAACTTCTCCAGAAACGTCTATCAGGGCGACGGCCGCTACACTGCGCCGGGATTCGATCCTAATGATCTGGCCGTCACCTTGGTGCTCGGAATCCCCGTGGCGTGGTATCTGTCCCTACGAAACCTGCCCTACAAGTGGATCTATCGCCTGTACATGCCCTTCGCCATTGCCGCGATTCTGCTCACCGCCTCGCGCGGGGCCCTGGTCACCCTATCCGTCGTGCTCCTGTACCCCTTGACTACCATTCCCAAGACTTCGGCCAAGGCGCTGGCGGGCATTGTGCTCCTGGCCGTGCTCTCCTCGGCCGCGGTCATGCAATTCTCGAGTGAAATCTCGTTCCGCAGGCTCTCCACCATCGCCGATCAGTTGTCCGCGCGGGATCTGAATGGAAGAATCGACATCTGGCAGCGCGGCTACGAAGCGTTCCTGGAGCGGCCGCTGATGGGCGCTGGCGCCGGAGGATTCGGCACCGCCGTCGGCGCGCGCAGGGGCCGCGAACTGGCTGCGCACAACACACTCCTGGGCATCCTCGTCGAACACGGCCTGATCGGCCTTGCCCTTTTCCTTGGAATCTGTCTCGCCCTGCTGCGCCGGACACGTCGAATGCCGCCCCCGGAAGCGCGCCTCTGGTTCTTCCTCCTGCTCGGCTGGGGCGTCGCGGTCACCACACTCAGTTGGGAAAACCGGGAAATGACCTGGCTCTTATGGGGGCTGTGCGCCGCGGGCGCCATTCGCATCCGCAAGCGCGTTCCCCAAACCGTCCTGTGGAGGTATTATGGTCCCGTCCCATCAGCCTCGTAGAGTATCGGTGCTCACCACCGGGTTGGCGCGTGGAGGAGCGGAAACCCAAGTCCTCATGTTGGCAGTAGGGCTGCAACAGCGGGGCTGGAAAGTTTCCGTTGAAAGTCTGCTGCCGCCTCAGGCCTTCGCGGATGAATTGGAGCACAAGGGCATTCCCGTTATCTCGCTCGGAATGCATCCCGGTGTCCCCAATCCCACCGCCATCTACCGCCTCGCCCGGCACTGGCGGACCTTTCGTCCTCATATCGTGCACAGTCACATGGTGCACGCCAACCTGCTCGGCCGAATCACCAGGATCTTCGCTCCCGCGCCAGTGCTCATCGGAACCGCGCACAGCATCTGGGAAGGGCCCAAATGGAGAGACTGGGCATATCGCTTCACCGACCGGCTTAGCGATCTCACCACCAACGTCAGCCAGGCCGGGCTCAACCGGTATCTTCGCAACGGACTGGTCCGCAAGCCCTCTGCCGCTTGGGTTCCCAACGGGATCGACACGGCCCGCTTCGCGCCCGACCCGGAGATCCGGCGCCGGCATCGCAGGCAGGCCGGTTGGGAGGAGAAATTCGTCTGGCTTGCCGTGGGGAACCTGCGCGAACCCAAGGACTACCCGAACCTGCTTGCGGCCTTCGCCGCCGCCCGAGACGAAGCGCCGTCTCTGCATTTGGCAATCGCCGGATCAGGCCACTTGCTGGGCTCGCTCCGGGCCCAGGCCGTGCAGCTGGGAATCATGGACCGCGTGGAGTTCCTTGGCGCCCGAACCGATGTCCGCGAACTCATGCAGGCCGCCGATGCTTTCGTCATGTCCTCGGCCTGGGAGGGTATGCCGATGGCGCTCCTCGAGGCCTCCGCCTCCGCCCTGCCCGTGGTGGCCACCAATGTGGGCGGAAACGCCGAGGTGGTCGAGCACGCTCGATCCGGCCTTCTCGTCCCCGCCCACGATTCCTCAGCCCTCGCCCGGGCAATCGCCAATCTGGCGCGCCAAACCCCCGCGGCGCTCAGAGAACTCGGCGAAGCCGGACGAAACCGCGTGCAGGCTCTGTACGGCATCGAACGCGTGCTCGACCGCTGGGAAAACATTTATGAGCACCTGCTGCAGAACAACGCCGATGGGCGCGTGACGCGGCGAGGTGCGCTCGCAACAGGAAGGATCGCACTGTGGCGGAGAAACTGAAACGAATTCTTGACTTCGCTGGCAGCGCCATTGCCTTGGCCCTGCTCAGCCCCATTCTGACCCTGCTGGCGCTCGCCGTGAGGACCACTTCTTCCGGCCCCGTCCTGTTCCGCCAGCGCCGTCTCGGCGTGGGCGGTATCCCATTCTCCATTCTCAAATTCCGCACCATGCTCGACGGGGCGGAGGACATCCGCAATCCGGACGGCTCGGCCTACAGCGCCACGGACGACCCGCGCGTAACGGCGCTTGGCCGCTTTATGCGCAAAACCAGTCTCGATGAGCTCCCGCAATTCTGGAATGTCCTCCGCGGCGACATGAGTCTTGTCGGCCCCCGTCCCGACCAGGTGGATCAGCTTCGTTACTACACCCCGGAGGATCGTCTGAAACTCCGCATGCGGCCCGGCATCACCGGGCTGGCCCAAATCAGCGGCAGGAATCGCATTAGTTGGGAGCGCCGCCGCCAACTCGACGCCCAATACGTCACCCAATGGTCGCTCGCCATGGACATCCGGATTCTCCTCTCGACCGTCCCCTACGTCCTCTTGCGCCGCGACATCCATACGGAGGATCAGAATGCCAACCGCAATTCCACCGCCGCGGCTTGAATCAGAAACGCTTTGCCGCATGATCGAGGCTTGGCCCGTGGATGGCTATTCCGCTCACGCCAGCCGCATCGCGCCAGGCTCCCTCCGGCGGAAAAGAATGGATCTCGCCTCTGCTCTGCTCGCATCTGATCGGAACCGCGCACCGCTCCTCTGGGAACAAGGCGAACTGGTGGGCGCCGCCTCCTGGAGCCCCTTGCCCTGGGACTCCCGGCACTTTGGCTGCGCCGCGGCCCGCATCGATCTGCTGCTCGCGGATGGCGCATACGCATTGAGCCTGCGGCGCAAACAGATCCTGCTCGATTCGATTCTGCGGGAGTGCCGCGCCGACGGCATCGCTCATCTTTCGGCCAGAGTCCAGGCCGCCGACCTTTCCTCTATCCATGCCATCGAGGGCCACGCCTTCCAACTCATTGACGGAATTCAAACCTTCACTCTATCCCTGGCAGATGAGTACACCGTACCGGGCGACGTCCCCACAGGCGTACAGATCGGCGAATACGAACCCTGGCAGCTCGAAGGCATTCTCGACATTGCCAGAACGGCGTACCGTTTTGACCGCTTCCATGCCGATCCGGAACTGCCCGATGGCGCTGCCGACCGCCTGCATGAGGATTGGCTGCGAAACTCCTGCTCGGGCCAGGCTGCCGATCTCGTCATGACAGCCTTCCATGGCCGCCAAGTCCTTGGTTTCGTTACGGTGAAGTTCGACTCCTCGGTCTGCTTCCAAAACGGCGGCCGTTTGGCCACCATCGTGCTCGTAGCCACGGCGGAGACAGGCCGCGGAAAAGGCATCGCACGAGCCACCACACTCGCGGCGCTTTCCCGGTTGCGGCAATGTGGCATTGCCGCCGTACAAGTGGGTACGCAGTTGTCCAACATCGGCGCGGGCCGCCTTTATGAAAGCTGCGGCTTCCGCCTCGGAGCGTCCACTCTTACCTTTCGAAAAGTCCTCGCACAGGAGCGTCCATCATAATGCGGATACGAATACTGCACGTGGTTGGCGATTCGAAGTTCGGCGGAGCCTCGCATGGCATCCTCCGCCTGGCCCGCCACTGGAAATCGCATCACTGGGAAGTGCAAATCCTATCCACGGATCCCGATCTGCAGCGACTGGCGCAGAGCAAAGGTGTCGCGGTTCTGCCCCTGGACGTCATCTGGCGGGCCACTCAACCCATCAAGGATCTCTGGGGACTGTGGAAGCTCTATCGCTATCTCCGCTCTTCTGATTACACCTTGGTTCATACTCATACGACCAAAGCTGGCTTCGTCGGCAGAATCGCCGCGTCATTGGCTGGCGTCCCGATCATCGTTCACACCGCTCACGGCTTTGCTTTCCACGAGGGCTCGCCCTGGTGGAAGAAAGCCGCCTGCACACTCCTCGATCGCATCGCTTCGTTCGGCTGCCGCAGAGTCATCACCGTCAGTCACTTCCACCGTCACTGGGGCCAAAAACTGGGAATTGCCTCGCCAGACAAGATCCTCGCCATCCCCAACGGCATCCCCGATCCCGCCAAACCGGACGCAGCCCAGGTCGTCAACATCCGCGCCGCATGGGGCATCGGGCCAGGCCAAACGGCCATTCTGACACCCGGCCGGCTGGCCGCCGAAAAGGGCTTGGAGGATCTGCTCGACGCCATCGCGGGGATTGAAATCACTCGCCGCCAGAGCCTCCGCCTCCTCATCGCCGGCGACGGCAACCTGCGTGAGGCCCTCCAGCAGCGAGTCCTGCGACTCGGCATCCAGGACCAAGTCCGCTTTCTCGGCTTTCAAAACGATGTCCCCGCACTCCTCTGTGCGGCGGATCTGGTCGTATTTCCAACCTGGCGCGAGGGGCTTTCCATCGCACTGCTCGAAGCAATGGCCCAACGGTGCCCCATCATTACCACCGCCATCGGCTCGAACATCGAAGTGACCCAAAACGGCGAAGGCGCGCGCCTCGTTTCCCCCGGTGCTCCGTCGCAACTGGCTGAGGCCATTCTCCAACTCGCCGCAGACCCGGAATACCGCCAATCACTCGCTGCCAGGGCACGGCAAATCTACCTGGACCATTACACGCTCGACCGGATGCTGGGCGACTACTACACCCTTTACAAAGGATTATTCGAGGAGTTCGAACATGCGCAGCCAGTTTCTCCCATACTGTCTTCCACTCATCGGTGAAGAGGAAATCGCCGAAGTCGTCGATAGCCTCCGCTCGGGCTGGGTAACCACCGGCCCGAAGGTCAAACGGTTTGAGGACGACTTCGCCGCCTACACAGGCGCACGCCACGCCATCGCCGTCAACTCCTGCACCGCGGCGTTGCACCTGGCGTTAGCCGCCAGCGGAGTCGGGCCTGGTCACGAAGTGATTGTCCCTACTTTGACCTTTTGCGCCACCGCGAATGTCGTTGTCCACCTGGGAGCCCGCCCCGTTCTCGTCGACGTGAATGAGCACGGCCTCATGGATGCCGAGTCGGTGGAGCGCGCCGTAACCAGGTCCACAAAGGCCATCGTGCCGGTTCATTTTGCCGGCCAGTCTTGCGAGCTCGGCCCGCTCCTCGAAGTCTCCCGCCGCCGCGGCATCCCGCTGATCGAAGATGCGGCCCACGCCGTGGGCTCAACTTACCAGGGAACGCGGATTGGCACATTCGGCCAGGCCACCGCCTTCAGTTTCTATGCAACAAAGAACATGACAACAGGAGAGGGTGGCATGATCACCACCTCCGACGACCACCTGGCGGCTCTCCTGCGGCGCTTGGCGCTCCATGGGATGAGCCGCGACGCCTGGAAGCGCTACACCGAAGCCGGCTCCTGGTATTACGAAGTCCTCGAACCCGGCTACAAGGACAACATGACTGACATCCAGGCCGCCCTCGGCCTGCACCAACTGCGCCGCCTCGAAGGCTTCATCACCCGCCGCAGGCAGATCGCGGCATTCTACCACCAAGCCTTCGCCGATTGCCCCGAATTGGAACTGCCTTCCGAATTGCCGGATAGGAATCACGTCTATCACCTCTTCCCGATTCGCCTCCGAAGCAAGCACAGAGGCCAGTTCATCGAGCGGCTGCGCGAAAGAAACATCGGGGCCAGTGTCCATTTCATCCCCCTCCACCGTCACCCCTACTACCGGGAAGCCTTCGGCTACAAGCCGGACCAATTCCCCAGAGCCGAAGCCATTTACCATGGCACCGTATCGCTGCCGTTGTACCCGCGTATGACCGACCAGGACGCCAGGGACGTCGTGGACGCCGTCAGACATGCCATCGCGACGACCACGGAATTCCGGCCGTCACCCGCCGCCGACCTGCATTTCGAACCCAAGGAGTCCACTCGATGAAAATCCAAAATCAGGAATTCTGGAAACAGGCGGCGCCACGCCTCCTAACCGACTGGATCCTGGTCCACCTGGCCGCGCTGGCCTCGTTGTCCGCGGTCGTGCTCGGAGCCCCTCCAGACCGTCTCGCCGAAATGGCGCGAGAGCTGAAACACTTCTACCTTGCCACCTTCCTGCCACTTTCCCCGCTCTTCCCGCTCATCTTCTTCTGGAACGGCTTCTATACGCGATCGCGCTCCTATGCCACGCGCTACAAGTGGGCCGTGGTTGCCCGCGGCGCCACCGTAGCCTCCCTCGCTTTCCTGTTTGCCGCGTTTCTTCTTACCCGCGCCGATGCCTTCCCGAGAACCGCGGCCGTTCTCTTCCCAGTGCTGGTCAATCTTCTGACCATTGGCGCCAGGCTGGCCAAAAACTGGATCGTCAATCTGAACCACGCATCATCCACCCAAGACACATCCCACACGCCTGACTCCGGAACGCACTCTTCCTGTGAACCGGTGCTCGTCGTGGGCGGCGCTGGCTACATCGGCTCCATCCTGTGCCGCAAGCTTCTGGCGCAGGGCCGCCGCGTCCGGCTCCTCGATAGCTTTGTCTACGGCGATGCCGCCGTGCGTGACCTGTTCGGCCACGACAAGTTTGAACTCTGCATCGGCGACTGCCGCAATATCCAAAGCGTTGTGTCCGCCATGAAAGGCGTCAAGTCCGTCATCCATCTCGCCGCTGTCGTTGGCGATCCGGCCTGTGAGCAGGACCGTGAAGCCGCCCTCGAGATCAACTTTGCCGCCACTCGCATGATGATGGAAGTCGCCAAAGGCTACGGAGTGCAACGCTTCCTGTTCGCGTCCTCCTGCAGCGTATATGGAGAAACCGAGGAAATCGTCGATGAGCGATCCGCGACCAACCCAATCTCCCTCTATGCCCAAACCAAACTCGACAGCGAACAGGCATTGCTGCGCGGCAGAACAGACGAGTTCCACCCCACGATTCTGCGCCTCGCAACCGTCTTCGGCAACTCCCATCGCCCCCGCTTTGACCTGGTCGTGAATCTCCTCACGGCCAAGGCGATGCGCGACAGGGTGATTACAATCTTCAACGGCGAGCAGTGGAGACCCTTCCTGCACGTCACCGACGTCGCTGAAGGGTTCTTGCGCGTCCTGGATGCTCCCCTCGATGTGGTCAGTGGCGAAATCTACAACCTTGGAGACAGCCGGCTCAATTACACCCTTGCCCAGGTCGCTGCCGCCATCCAGCAACTCGTCCCCGGTACACGCGTCGAGCATGTCGAAAACCCGGACCGGCGCAACTACCGGGTCAGCTTCGACAAGGTTAACGGGGAGCTTGGCTTTTCCTGCCGCACGGACCTGAAAGACGGCATTCGCGATCTCCAGGAGGCGTTACAAACCCGCCGTATCGCCGACTATACCGACCCTCAGTATCACAACCAAAGGTTCCTCAAAGCCGCCGGCCGGCTGGTCTCCAAGGAGGAAATCGATTCCCAGGTGATGGCCGCCTTCGCCGCCACATTGGAGAACTACCAACATGACCTTTCGGACTTCGCCGTTGAGCCGAAGTGATGCCGTCTTCGCCGCTGTCCTCCTCGCCGGCGGCCTCGCCTCCACGCTGCTGATCTGGAGACCGGGCCAGTGGGAGGTTCTCGCGGCAAAGTCCGTCCTGCTGCTCCTGTTCGCCACCCTCGTCGCTGCCCGCCCCGAACGCTGCAGAGCCAACGAAATTCGAATCCCACTTCGAGTCGCCGCCGTGGCCCTCATCCTGTTGCCACTCCTCGGAGTCCTGCAGTCGGCCACATCGCTCTCCACGGTTCCCCATCTCTCCGCCCTTTCCACAGTCGACTGGGCGGCCGGCCTGGCGGTGTTCCTCACCGCATCCATTCTTTCCTTGAGAAGCACCACACGCCATGTGCTGCTCACCGCCACAGCCATCATCGGCGCCGCGCTCTGCCTGCTCGCCACCCTCCAATTCTTCACCTCCAACGGCAGGATCTTCTGGATCTGGCCCGCGGCCGAGCCGCAAGTGTTCGGGCCCTTTCACAGCCGCAACAACTACGCCAGCTTTGCTCTGCTGCTGTTTCCCCTCGTCGCCTGGAAAGGGCTCCACGCCCGCCTCCGTTGGCACTACATCGCCGCCGCAGCCCTCATCGGAGCCTCCATTGTAGCCTCCGGCTCCCGCGCAGGAGCTGCCCTTTTCGGCCTCGAAGCCCTCATCCTCTTCGCCCGCTTCCACACCATCCGGTCGGGGAAAACCGTCTTTGCCGCCGCCGCTTTGCTCTGCGCCGCCATCGGAATTTCCGGCTGGACCCACCTGCACAACAAACTGTCCGACGAAGATCCCCTGCGCTATCGCCGGGAGATGATCAGTTCCGCCATCGATATGTTCCGGCAACGACCCGTCGCCGGGTTCGGCCTGGGAGTCTACCCCGCCGCATATCCCGCCTTCGCCAAATTCGACAGCGGCCATTACGTCAACCACGCCCACAACGATTGGGCCGAACTCGCCGCCGAAGCAGGCATCCCCGCGGTCACCTGTCTGGCTATCTTCCTATCCACCATTCTGCCCGCTGCCATACGTAGCATCTGGGGGCTTGGCGTCCCCATCGTCTTTGCCCATAGCTTGGTGGACTACCCCCTGCAACGCCTCGGCGTCTCCTTCTGGCTCTTCCTCATCGCTGCTCTTTTGCTCGCCAACCACCGTTCAGACCCGATGCACAATCACAGGGTTGCATTCGACGGAGACCTGGGCTCTCCCTAGAGTGCACCTTCCCTTCCCGCCTCATCCACCGCACCGCTGCACCAAACCGCGCTCAACGAAACCCCTCACCACGACATTGACTTACCGCTACTCCAGCACTATATTGAGAAATACTCAGCCTGTGACACCGTGAGTTCCACCACCCTTCAACCAACCTCGGGGAACCTCTTCAAATACGACGGCCCCGCCGGTACTGTCGTCTTTCTGGTCGCCCTTCCCCTTTGCCTCGGCATCGCCCTCGCCTCCGGAGCCCCTCTCTTCTCCGGCATCATCGCCGGCATCGTCGGAGGGCTCGTCGTCTCCCTCCTCTCCGGCTCCCAGATCAGCGTCAGCGGGCCGGCCGCCGGCCTCACCACGATCGTCGCCGCAGCCATCACCGACTTCGGAAGTTTTCAAACCTTCCAACTCGCTGTTGTCCTCGCCGGCTGTTTCCAACTCGCGCTCGGCCTTCTCCGCGCCGGCGTCGTCGGCGACTACGTCCCGCACTGCGTCATCAGAGGCATGCTCGCCGGCATCGGCCTCGTCATCGTCCTCAAACAGATCCCCCACGCACTCGGCCGCGATCAGGACTACGAAGGCGACTTCGGCTTCTTCGAAAAAGGCTCCAACAACACCATCACCGACATCCTCGAATCCATCGCCACCATGAATCCAGGCGCAACCACCATTGCCCTCGTCAGCCTGGCCATCCTCATCGCCTGGGAGTGGCGCGCCGCCTCCGGCTCCAAGTTCTTCCGTCTCGTCCCCGCGCCCCTCATCGCCGTCATGGCCGGCATCGGCCTCAATGAAGCCTTCCGCCTCTTCATCCCCAACATCCACGTCAATGCCTCCGAACACCTCGTCAGCCTCCCCATCGCCACATCCGCCCATGAGTTCGCCTCAAATTTCACACCGCCCGACTTCTCTCAGTGGCTCAATCCGAAAATCTGGAAAACCGCCTTCGTCATCGCCATCGTCGGCAGCATCGAAACCCTCCTCAACCTCGAGGCCGCCGACAAGCTCGACCCCTACCGCCGCATCTCCCCACCCAATCGCGAACTCCTCGCCCAAGGCGTCGGCAACGCCCTCAGCGGCATGATCGGCGGACTCCCCCTCACTTCCGTCGTCGTCCGCACCTCCGCCAACGTCTTCGCTGGCGCCCGCACCCGCATGGCCTGCTTCACCCACGGCGCCCTCCTCCTCATTTCCGTCGTCCTCTTCCCGACCATCCTCAACCGCATTCCGCTCGCATGCCTGGCAGCCATCCTCATCCTCGTCGGCTACAAACTCACCCGCTTCGATATTTACAGGGAACAGTTCCGTGCCGGTTGGGCGCAGTTCCTCCCCTTCATCTTCACCGTCACCGCCATCATCTTCACCGACCTTCTCACCGGCGTCCTGCTCGGCATCGCCTTCGGACTCTTCTTCGTCATCCGCTCCAACCACCACGCTGCCATCACCCTCGTGCGCCAGGATCGCTTCTTCCTCATCCGCTTCAATAAAGACGCCACCTTCGTCAACAAATCCGACCTCAAAAACAAACTCCGCAGCATCCCGCCCGGCTCGCATCTCTTTATTGATGGGACCCGCGCCTTCTACATGGACCACGATATCTACGAAGTGCTCCACGATTTCGAAAAACTGGCCCCCTACGAGGACATCACCCTCGAATACCGCAACATCGAAGATCCGCATAGGACGTAACCATGGATTCCTACAAGAAGCTCCTGCTGGCCAACAAGGCTTGGGTTCAGGACAAGCTGAATATCCGCCCGGACTACTTTGAAGTCACCTCCGAGGATCAGAGCCCCGAATTCCTCTGGATCGGTTGTTCCGACAGCCGCGTCCCCGCCGAGGACATCACCGGAACCGAACCCGGCGAGTTGTTCGTCCACCGCAATATCGCCAACCTCGTCGTCCACACCGACTTCAACATGCTCAGCGTCCTGCAGTACGCCGTCGAAGCCCTCAAAATCAAGCACATCATCGTCTGCGGCCACTACCAATGCGGCGGCGTCCGCAATGCCCTCACCCACAACGACTACGGCCTGCTAAACAAGTGGCTCCGCTATATCAAGGATGTCTACCGCATGCACGCCCGCGAACTCGACACCATCTCCAATCCCCAAGTCCGCTATGACCGCCTCGTCGAGCTCAACGTCAGCGAACAAATCCAGAATCTCGCCGAAACCTCCATCGTACAGGCTGCCTGGAAAAAGGAGCAGCGTCCTTCCCTCCACGGCTGGGTTTATGACCTCAAAACCGGCTACCTCAAGGAAATCGCCCGCATGGACCCCGGCGCAAAAATCGACGATATCTACCGCTTCGATCTGTAACCGGAAATACCCCGATTGTAGAAATTAGCCCACCCGGAAGGTCTCTATCAGTGAGACATCACCGATGCTTGCCTTCCTCCTCGGCCTGCTCCATCTCACCCGTGCGCAGCAGCCCAATCTCACCCCCCTCGCCACTCTCTCCGCCAACGGAGGCGCCTCCGTCTCCGCCCTCGCCGCCGATCCCCAAGGCAACCTCTACATCGCCGGAACCACTCTCTCCTGGAACCTCGGCACTCCAAACGCCCACCAGCAATTCCCCGGCGGCGCCAATCTCTACCTCTTCGATGGCGCCAAAGCCACCCCGCTTCGCATTCCTTCCATCCGCTGCCTCCTCGCCCTCGCCGCCGACCCCGTCCGCCCGGGCCGCTTTTTCGCCGCCACCACGGATGGGCTTTACTCCACTACCGACGCCGGAATCACCTGGACCCTCCAATCCCGAAGCCCCGACATCCGCGGCATCACCATCTCCCCCTCGAACCCCGACATTGTCTACGTAGCCTCACAATCCTGCCCCGGCAGGCCCACCCCAAGCCTCCGTTCCGAAGACGGCGGCCAAACCTGGCACACCCTCTCCATCCCTCAACCCTCCTTCTGCTTCAACCTCCCCATCTCCGTCGATCCCTTCGACCCCCAACACATCCTCTACAACGGCTTCCAATCCACCAACGGCGGCTCCACCTGGACCAGCCTGAACCCCGAAATCCGCAGCGTCACATTCGATCCCAAACGCCGCGGCGCAATCTACGGAATGGTGCAAGACTCCTTCTACCGCAGCACCAACGGCGGCGCCACCTGGACCCTCCAATCCCGCCCGTACTCCCAGCTATACGGCTCTATCCGCCACCTCCTCGTCGATCCCCTCCGCCCGCGTACCATCCACGCCATCCACACCGGTTGGCACGCCCCACTTCTCTCCAGTTCCGACGACGGAGCCACCTGGACCTTCATCCGCTTCGCAGCCGATGAGCTTGGCGATCTCGCCATGGCCCCCAACGGCACAATCTACGCCAGGGTCAACGGCGGCCTCATCTCCACCTCCGATCTCTTTGCCACCACCAGCACCCTCCCCACCGGCAACCTTTACTACCCAAGCAAAGTCGTCTTCGGCGCGGGTCAACTCCTCATCGAAGACCAACCCTCCACAGACGCATTCCTCGCCAAGCTATCCCCCACCGGCGAAGTTCTCTTCACCACCTACTACGGAGGCCATGCCGGCGAATCCGCCTCCGCGCTCACCATCGATCCCGCTGGAGATGTGATCCTCGCCGGCGCCTCCACACTTCCGGAAAGCAGAGGATTCCTCGCCCGCTTCTCCCCCGTGGGCGATCTCCTCGCAACCACACCGCTTCCCGCTCGTCCACTCACCCTGGCCTTCGACACGCAGGGCAGCCTCCACTTCGGCGGCACAGTCCCCATCAGTCCCCCCGGCCAGACCTCCGGCTTCATCGGCAAGCTTTCCCCGGACTACGCCCGCGTCGAATCCTCCACATCCTGGGGATTCGGCGTCGGAGCCCTCCTCCCCGATCCCGCCGGTGGCCTCCTCACCGGCGGCAGCGTGTTCGGCCGCATCACCACTGCCGCCCGCGAGATCCTCTCCAACTTCGGCGACACGCTCGCCATGGCCATCGGCGATTCCGGCGACATCTACCTCACCGGCACTGTCCGCAACTTCACCCCCACACCCCAAGCCTTCCAATCCACGCCGCCCGCATTCTACGACTACAGTCCACTCCTCAGCCGTGGCTATCCCTACCCCTCATCCCGCGACGCCTTCGTGGCCCGCATCTCACCACAAGGCGAACTCCGCTACGCCACCCTCCTCGGCGCCGAGATGTCCGAACACGCCCGAGCCATCGCCATCGATGCCGCCGGCAACGCCCTCATCGGCGGCTCCACCGCATCCAAAGGCTTCCCCACCCGCGGCCTCCTCCAGAGTCCACAACCCGGCGCCGCCGGCTTCCTCACCAAACTCAACCACGACGGCTCAGCTATCCTCTACTCCACCTACTTCGGCAGCGCCGTCCAAGCCATCCTTCCCCACCCGCAGTCCGGCTACATCATCGCCGGAACAGACCAAAACAAAATCGTCGTTTCGCGTTTAATTGAAGAGCCATCCCCCGCCACCCGCATCGACGCCGTCCTCAACCACGCCAGCCTCCTGCAAGGCCCCATCGCCCCTGGCGAACGCATCCTCATCCGCGGATCGGGCTTCGACGAAAGCACCCGCCTCACCCTTGACAACCACACCCTCCCCCTCCTCGCCGTCTCGAACACCGCAATCGAAACCATCATCCCCCGCAACCTAACCCCCGGCCAGACCCTCCACCTCCAAGCCGCCGATTCGAACATCGTAACCATCGCCACCACTCCATCCGCCCCAGCCATCTACACCACGGACGCATCCGGCCACGCCCGCGTCTACATGGGGAACGGCCGCCTCAACTCCCCCGAAAACCCCGCCTTCAAAGGCGCCCGCATCGCCATCCTCGTCAACGGCCTCTCCCCCGGCTACCGCGATCTGACCATCCGAACCTACGCCGAAGCCACCAGCGTCACCGTCACCTTCGCCCCCGAATACCAGATCATCGAAGCCACCATCTCCACCGATGGCGGCTACAATCCCCCCGGTCCCACCGTCCCCATCACAATCACCGTCGACGGCGTCTCCTCCCAACCAGGCGTATTCCTCGACTGGTAGCACGGGCCTTGCCAGATCCCCACCCAACTCCTCCAGCCACCGCGACCCGATCCCGGCCGCACCAACAATGCCCACCCCCTCCACGCCATCCCGCATCCGGAGCGGAACCACTGAGGCCCCCTCCCGCCTCACCCACATCTCCACCACAACCCCGCTAAACGCAGAATCCCCCACCGGTATCTTCTGAAACTCATCCACTGCCACGCGCATCTGCCCATCCCGTGCCGGAGCCCAACACACTAATTCACTCCTCGCTCCCGCCCTTTGCAGCCGAAGCCCCATCCAGTCCTCGGGTTCGTACTCCCCACCGTTCCAGCGCACCTCCTGCGATTCGCCCGCCTGCACCAACGCCGCCGCATCGAAACTCTCCGGACGCACATCGGGAGCCATGCGCGCTCTCCAGTCAAACTCCGCATCCTCACCCCTCGCCCGCAACTGCCAGACTCCCACCGCATACCGCGCATCCCCGCCCCGCGCATAGAGCCCACCTAAGGTCGCCCCCAGCGCATCATGGCGCAAGCTCACCTTCTGCCCGTCGGGTGAAGTCAGTTCCAACTCGCCCAGCCGCAGCCGTTCCAACACTTCTTCCTTCCCCCAGTACACCGCTTCTCCAACCCACACGCCCGTTGCTGCACTCACCCGGCATCCCGCCCGCAACGGAGCCTCATCCATGCCGGCGGCGTATGCCACCGCCGTAGCTCCCGCCATTCCTGACCGCACACCAGCCAGTTCCATGTAACTGACCTCTGTCAAATCGTACTGCCGGGAGAGCCGCCACGCCACGAGCGGCATCCGCCCTCCCGCATCCAGATGCTGCAGTTGCGCCTCCGTCAACCCCAGACGGTGCCGGCACGGTCCCGCCCCATCGGCCACGGGAATCGACGCAACATTCGTCTCCACTCCGCGCACTTCCGCGGCCACGGGCACATAACACCCATAAAATCCCAAATTCGCCGGTATTTCAAATTCAATCTCCTCAATCCCCGGCTCGCCCTCCACTGGCCGCACCAGAAGTGGCCGTACTCGCGCTTCCCCCACGCGAAGCATCACATCCTCGCCTCGCGCACTCCCCAATCCCGCACCCCGCACATTCACCCGCATCCCCACCCGGGCCGGAGCCACCAGCGTCAAAGGCGCGGTACTCGCCCCATCCACCCGCCGCGCCAGCGCCCGCGTCGCATCGTGCAGCAACGCAAATTGCACCGGCAAAATCCGCACCGCGTCCGGATCCATTGCGTTCCCACCCCGATCCGTGAGCACTGCCTCCGCCACACCCAGCGGCATGTCCCGCGGAAGCACCGCCTCCAATTCCCGCACGCACCCATCCACCAACTCCCGCGGGCCCAGAATCCGCGCCTCGTAACCCTGCAACGCGCCCAGCGGATACAGCCGCAGACTCCAACCCTCACTTGCCATGCACCGCCGCGTTGCAGTCGCTACCAGCACACGCATTCCCAGCGCAAGAGGCGTCGCCGTGCTATACGGCGAAGCGAAACTCGGATTTGCCGGGTGCGCCAGTTGTACCTGATCCCCCCACGCCAGCCTCGCTGCATAAATCGCCAACAACGCCGCCGCTCTCATTGCTGCCCTCTCGATACAATCACCCGAAATCCTCCGGAAATCTGGTAATTCACCACACCCGGAAATCGAACCCCATTGCTCATCGTCACGGGAAATAACAGCGGCCTTTGCTTGCTCCGCTCCACAACCACATTCACCCAGCCGATTCGTTCCGCCCGCCCCGGAATCGCCATCCGCCCCCCGCGCGCCGGAGCCTTGCACAGAAATCCCGCATCGTCCCGCGACGTCCGCGCCGACACCGTCAACACATCCCCCTCCGCGTACAGCGCCCCGTCCCACTCCATCAGCAACTCCCCACTCTCCAGTAACCTCATGCGCGCTGATGCCGGTACTTCCGGAATCCGCACTTCCAATTCGAACGGCAACACATCCCGCCCGCCCGCTGCCTTCACTGCATAATCTCCAGGCGTAAAACGGCCTACCACAGCACCGCTCGAACTGATCCACCTCCCATCCGGACCGCGAAGCGCTGTCGTGCCCGACTCCAGCCGCACAATCGGTGGTAGCTCAGGACGGTAGGGCGGCGGAGCCTGGCAGCCTTCTCCGTGTCGTTCGAACGCTACCCCCGCCAGGGCATCCACGCCTGCCACCCACACCCCGGCGGAGAACAGATAGCTGTCAAACCCCAGAGAACGGAACTCCACCTGCCCCAGCCCGATCGACCGCCCACTATCCAACACCGCCATCTGGTCCTCTGTCAATCCCAGCGGATGCCGGCATGCCCCTCCCGCACTGCTCACAGCCACTGGAACCACCTCGCTCCACCGCTCCGCCACGCGCACCGCCACGGGAACATAGCACCCTTCCACCGGCAGCTTCTCTGGCAACCGGAACCGCAGCATATCCAACGCCGCCCCGTCCACCTCCCGCCGCATGTCCACCAGCACCAGCGGAGTCCCA
>CALFYN010000484.1 GCA_937952345.1 uncultured Acidobacteriota bacterium | reverse complement strand
CCGAGGTTTTTCTTCTTACCCCAGCCGGCCTTCTCGGCGGCGAGTTGGATGACCCGGCGCAGGCGCGCGGTATCGACGGGATACTTCTCCTGCGGCTGATCGTTGTTCCAATACTTCATGCCCTCGGGCTGGATGTTGAGTTTGCGATCTGGTCCGAGGACTTCGAGGAGGTATTCGACGCGGTCGCGATTGGCGGCGGCGGCGAGTTCATCAATGAAGCTGTGAATGGCAAAGGCGTGATAGATATGTGCTACTGAGCGAAGCCAGCCGATGCGCACGTGGTTTTCGGCCGGGCCGTTTTCGGCGCGATGGTTGGGAATGTCATAGGGCAGATCGTTCCAACCCATTCCCATTTCCAGGTCCATGGCGTAACGGGCGTTGTGGTCGAACGTGGTGCCGATGCTTGGGAAAACGCTGCGATGCAGCCATGCGGTTGGCTTCCCTTTGGCGTCGAGGCCAGCCTTCATGTACATGCCGGCGCAGGCATGGTAGTAATCGAAGCGGATATCTTCCTCGCGGCTCCACACAACTTTGACCGGCTTGCCGACCTTCTTCGAGAGCATCGCTGCTTCAACGACGTAATCGGGTTTGGACTTGCGCCCGAAACCGCCTCCCAGCAGAGTGACGTGGCAAGTGACGTCTTCCTTCTTGAGGCCCATGGCCCCGGCGACGGCTTCCTGCACGGCCTGCGGATTCTGGGTAGCTGCCCACGCCGTGACCTTGCCGTTCTTGTATTCGGCAACAGAGGCGGGCGGTTCCATGGGGGCATGTGCGAGCAGCGGAACGTAATACTCCGCTTCATGTGTCTTGGCTGCGGTGGCGAATGCCTTATCGACATCGCCCACAATGCGGACGGCTTTCTGCGGCTTGCGGGCGGTTTCAAGCAACGAACGCTTGTAGGCTTGCGATTCGTAGGAGGCGTGTGGGCTTTGTTCCCATTCCACCTTCAGCTTCTTGCGGCCTTGCATGGCGGCCCAGGTATTGTTGGCGATGACAGCCACTCCGCCGAGTTGCTGGAAGACATGCGGGGGCTTGAAATGATCGAGGGTTTCCACCTGCAGAACGCCCTTGGTCTTGCGGGCCTCGGCATCGTCGAACTTCTTCAGTTTGCCGCCGAAAACAGGCGATCGCTCGATGGACGCGTAGACCATGCCCGGGACTTTGGCGTCGTAGCCGAAGGTTCCTTTACCCATGCAGAGATCATCGCGGTCGATCATGGGTATATCTTTGCCGATGTACCGATACTGCTCCGGCGACTTGAAGCGCAACGACTTGGGATCGGGCTTGGGCTGTCTGGCGGCGAGGGCAACGAGTTCACCGTAGCCGGCTTTGCGGCTTGATCGCGAATGCGTCACCTGATGATTGGATGCCTTGCATTCCGAAGCCGGCACGTTCCATTGCGAAGCTGCGGCGGATTCGAGCATCGTGCGCGCCGTGGCGCCTGCGACGCGCATGGCATCGAGGAAGTCGCGAATGGAGCAGGAGCCGTCTGTGTTCTGCGAACCGTACTTGGCGTCGCCGACGGCCTGTTCTATCTTCACACGCTTCCAGTCGGCTTCGAGTTCTTCGGCCAGCACCATGGGAAGCACGCTACGAATGCCAGTGCCCATTTCCGAGCGGTGGGTGACGATGATTACGGTGCCGTCTTTTTCGATGCCGAGATAGACGCTGGGATTCCACGCGGCGGCCTCGGCCTTGGCTGCGGAGACAGGGATGGGCAACTGCGCGCCAAGGATCAGTGCTCCGGCGGAGAAGATGTTTTCCAGGAATCCACGGCGCGAGACGATGGTGATATTGGTGCTCATGCTTTCACCCCCGCGGCGAGCTTGATGGCCTGACGAATGCGCTGGTAGGTGCCGCAGCGGCAGATATTGCCCTCCATGGCAGTTTCGATATCTTTGTCTGTGGGCTTCGGCTTTTGCTTGAGTAGCGCTACAGCCTGCATGATCTGGCCACTCTGGCAGTAGCCGCACTGGGGTACGGCACAGGTTTTCCAGGCTTTTTGTACGGGATGATCACCGGTGGCGCTAAGGCCCTCAATGGTCAATACAGACTTGCCTTCCATGCTCTTCATCGGCGTTACGCAGGCTCTTGCCGGAGCGCCGTTGACGTGGACTGTGCAGGAGCCGCAGATGCCCATGCCACAAGAAAATTTGGTGCCGGTGAGCTCGATATCGTCGCGCAGATACCACAGCAGCGGCATGTCGGGGTCGCCATCGAACTGGCGGCTAACGCCATTCACTTTGAGTTTGATCATGGTTTCCTACCAGAGAATAGATATAGGATAATCCAGACGGTATGGCATTGACACGGCGTGCATTTCTGGCGAGTGCGGCGGCGGGGGTGGCGCAGCAGCGCGCCGGCCGTCCGAACATCGTTGTGATTCTTGCGGATGATTTGGGCTATGGGGACTTGGGTTGCTACGGGCAGAAGAGGATTCAGACGCCGAACATCGACAAGCTGGCGGCGGAAGGGACGCGATTCCTGCAAGCCTATTCCGGATCGACAGTGTGCGCACCTTCGCGGTGTGTGCTGATGACGGGAAAGCATACCGGCCACAGCACCGTACGGGGGAATCACGATCCGGAGATACCCATTCGGCGCGATGAAGCGACGATAGGCACTGTGCTGAAAGCTGCCGGGTACCGCAATGCCGCATTCGGAAAGTGGGGGCTTGGCGCGAATCAGGATGACGGGACTCCCCTGCAGCGCGGCTATGACGAATTTTTTGGATACATGAACCACTGGCACGCGCATCAAGCGTTTCCGGATTATTTGTGGGAGGGGCGGCGCGAGTTCCGGCTCATCAATAACTGGTTCCATCAGCGGAAGGTCTTTGCTCCGGATCTTTTTGCTGAC
>CALFYN010000483.1 GCA_937952345.1 uncultured Acidobacteriota bacterium | reverse complement strand
CCTGTGGCTCTGCTATGGAGCGGTTCATAGCCCTTACCAGCCCGCGCCCCGGCATCGGAATGAACTCGCTGGGGTCGATATCGAAACGCCGAAAGACATCTTTGGGCCCCGCCCGGGTAAGCCCGATTGGGCACAGAAGATCAACGAATGGGAGAAAGACGCGCTGGGCCGGCCGGTCGGCGGAAAGAAGTCGCTCAACGAATGGGTCCGCCTCTATCACCAGGGCGTGATCGCACTCGATGAGGCCGCAGCCCGGCTGATGACCGTCCTTGAGGAAACGGGCCAGCGCGAGAATACCTTGGTGTTGTTCACATCCGACCAGGGTTTAGCATTCGGCCAGCATGGCTTCCGCGGAAACAAGGTCGCCCCCTACGACGCCAACATACGCAGCCCCCTGATCTTCTCCATGCCTGGCAGAATCCCCATGGGAAAGGTGTGCGAAGTTCCGGTTTCGGGGCCTGACCTGGTTTCGACCATGTTCCGGTTCGCCGGTATCCGCGAACCCTGGGAGATGCACGGCCGCGACCTCTCGCCGCTCCTGAAGGATCCCAATGCGCGCTGGCCGCACCCGGCAATGATGGTTTCCACCGGGCACACGTTCGGCTCCAACACCAGAGTCACGCCGGCCGGCGACGCTTATCAGCGAGGCGTGCCGTGGTATGTCCTCCTCCGTGACAAGCAGTACAAGTACATCCGCCCCCTGGTTCCTGAGCGGGAAGAGTTGTACGACATCCGGCGCGACCCGGAGGAACTGGACAATCTCGCCATCAAGCCCGACTACCAGACCGTGCTCGCAAGGATGCGGTCGGCGATGCTGTCGGAACTGCGCCGCACCAAAGCGCCTTTCCTGAACACCATGCCGCAGCCGAAGGTCTGACACGTTCCAGCAGCACCGCACAGGAGGTCCAATGACTCGTCGTCAATTGTTAAAGATGGCTCTCGCTGCTCCCACAGGAGCGTGGCTGTCGCGATTCGAGGCATACGCGGCGCCCGCTGTGGGCAAATACAAGATCACGGGAATCAAGGCGCTCACACTCAAAGACGGCATCACGCTCGTCAGAATTGACACGGATGCTGGTATCACCGGCTACGGCCCTTGCGGCGGTACCGGCGGCGGCTCGGGTCCGACCGCACGGGAGTTCATCTCGGCACTGCATACCGCCCGCCTGCCGCAACTGGGACTCATCGGCAAGGATCCGCTCGCCATCCAGGTGCACTTCCACAGTATGTTTTACGCCTATCCGCAGCGCTGGCGGGCGACTCGCATTTTCAGCGGAATCGACGTCGCGCTGTGGGATCTGGCCGGCAAGATTCTCGGAGTGCCGGTTTCGCGACTGCTGGGCGGGCCGTTCCGTAACGAGATTCCGCTCTATTCCCACTCCAGTCTCCAGGACTGCTTCAACAAAGAGGCATGGCGGGCCATGGCCGAAAAGAACCGTTCCGATCCGGGCGGATTCAAAGCCTTCAAGATCGACATCCACTTTCCACTGCGCAGCGCCATGCAGCAGGTGATTCCCAGCATCGGCCCACGCCAGGTGCGCGATGTCGCCCTCTGCTATTCCCTCGCTCGTGAGGCGTTCGGATCCGAGATCGACATCATCGTCCACTGCCACAGTGAACTCGACCTCGCCAGTTCCATTCGCGTGGCCGAAGCGGTGGAGCCCATCAAACCGCTCTATTTTGAGGATCCGCTCCCGCCTGCTTACTCCGACTCCTGGATGGCTCTTCGCCGCTCCACGCGTCTCCCACTCATGACCGGCGAAGTGCTCGAGATGGTGGAAGGCTTCATGCCCTTCATCCAGAACCAGGCGGTGGATTGCCTGCAGCCCGACCTGCGCTACTGCGGCGGCATCTCCGGCGCAAACCGGATCGCCGATCTCGCCGCCGCTTACCACATCCCAATCTGCCTGCACAACGTGAATGGCTATGCCTTGAACCTCGCCTCCCAACAGTGGTCCGCGGCGCATTTCAATTGCCCGATGATGGAGTGCCGCCGGGACGCCGCGCACGCGCCCGAAGCTGCCGCCAATGTCCCGGTGGTGATGGACGGCAAGATGAAGGTCCACGATGCGCCCGGGCTTGGCATCGAATTCGACCATGATTACCTCAAGGCCAACCTCGCGCCCGGCGAACCGTGGTGGGGATAGATCCGATATGCAAAGACGACAGATCGTTGGAGCTTCGCTCGCTGGATTGCAACTGGCGGGACTTGCGCCGGCGCAGCAGACGGCCGCGCTGGGAGTCGCCAGAGTTCCCGGGCTTTTTCTTGTCACCGACTACAACACACACGGCGACGGCAAGACCCTCGACACGCGACCGATACAGGCGGCAATCGACGCCTGCACGCAATCGGGAGGCGGAATCGTCTTCTTCCCGCCGGGCCGCTATCTCTCCGGCACTCTCGTCTTGAAAGACAATGTAGTGCTGCACCTGTCGGCCGGCGCCACGTTGCTGGGAAGCCAGAACACCGCCGATTATCCAGCCAAGCCCTTCCCCGCCCTCGACCTGGACACCGGCGGCTTTCAAGTCTGGGCACTCATCTACGCGGAGAATGCTCGCAACGCCGGAATCGAAGGCAAAGGCGTCATCGACGGAAATGGCAAACCGTTCGTGCCCAACAAGCCCCGAAATCCCGACGGATCCCGCAGCTATCCGGCCACCGCCACCAGCATTCGGCCGCGGCTCTTGTTCCTCAAGGGCTGCCATAATCTCACCCTTCGTGACGTAACCCTGCGCGACGGCGGCATGTGGATGGCGCACCTGGCCCTCTGCGAAAAAGCCTTCATCGATGGCGTCAGCCTCTACAGCAACTTCTTCGTCAACCAGGACGGCATTGTCATCGACAGTTGCCGCGAAGTCTTCGTCCGCGACTGCTATCTCGACACGGAGGACGATTGCATTGTGCTCAAAGCCTCCTATCCTCGGCGGTGTGAGAACGTTGTCGTCTCCAACTGCATCTGCCGGTCCCGCGTGGCAGCAATCAAGTTCGGCACACAATCGCTCGGCGGCTTTCGCAACATCAGCATTTCCAACTGCTCGTTCTATAACTGCCAACTCGGCGGGCTGAAGTTCTTCACCGTCGATGGTGGCGATCTCGAGGATGTGACGGTCTCCAACATCGTCATGCATGACGTATCGGCGCCGCTCTTCTTCCGCCGCGGCAATCGTGGCTTCGACTTCGGTTTCCAGGAGGTCACAAAGCCTCGTCCGGTGGCCAGAGTCCGGAACATCCAGATCAGCGAAATTCGCGCCACGGTCACGCTCGATCCCAGCCTGCGCACGCGAAAGGACCCGCTGCTCGCCGGAGCAACCATGGGCATTGCAGGCTTGCCTGGCTACCCCGTCGAAGATATTTTCCTCGACAACATCAACGTCACCTTTCCCGGCGGCGGAACCCTTCCCGATGCGCAACGCACAAACGTCCCCGAGCGCGAGACGGCCTATCCGGAGAACACGATGTTCGGTGTGCTGCCCTGCTATGGCATGTATCTGCGCCATGCCAAAGGCATCGTAATTCGCAATCTTCGGCTCGAATTGGCCGCTCCCGACTACCGTCCGGCGATCGTTGCCGAAGACGTGGATGGACTGGAGATCATCGGACTGCGGGCGACAGTCTCCGGGAAAGAACCTCTCATCAGGCTGCGCGACACACGCGCCGCTCTGGTCGAAGGCTGCCGGGCTACCGCTCCAGTGACCGCTCTCGTCGCCGTCCAAAAGAGCCTGGAAAACGAGGTCGTCCTGATTGCAAACGACCCTCGCAACCTGACAGACGGAATCGCGGTCACCCGAGACTGAATCTATGCCAACCAGAAGGAACTTCCTCACCACAATCGCCGCCGCGGCGCCGCAATCCCTACATGCGCAGCAACCGCCGCCCAACATCCTGCTGGTCCTCAGCGACGACCACAGTTTCCCGTTCCTGGGAGCATACGGGGCGGACTATCTGTCCACTCCAAACCTCGATCGTTTTGCCAGGCAAGGAATGCTCTTTGATCGCGCCTTCACCGCCGCCCCGCAATGCGTGCCCTCCCGCACCGCAATCCTGACCGGGCGCTCGCCGGTAAGTTGCCGGATGGGACGTTTCAATTCCCCCTTGCCGGCGGATGTGGTCACACTGCCCGAAGTCCTGCGCACTCGCGGCTACTACACGGGCGTATGCGGGCGCTACTTCCACTTGGACGGACTATCCAAAGCATGGATCACGGAGGTTACTCAGTCTATCTACGAAAAACACGGACTCCAGAACTGGCATCGGCGCGTAGATTTCCTGGAAAGCGGAGATCAGGCCGCAACACCCGCCCGTCTGGAGGAATTCCTCGCCAGAGTGCCCAAAGGCCGCCCATGGTTCATGTGGATGAATTACATCGATCCGCATCACGCCTGGGACAGCAATGCAGGAAAGGTATCTCCAGCCAGCATCAAACTGCCGCCTCACCTTCCTGACTTGCCCGGCGTTCGTGGCGACCTCGCGCGTCACCTGGGAGAAGTGGAACGCCTCGATGGCATCTTTGAACAGAGTCTGGCGGTGCTGCGCAAGCACGGACTCGAGCAGACCACTCTCGTAGTGTTCATGGGCGACAACGGCATGGCCTTTCCCCACGGCAAGGGTTCTCTGTATGACTCAGGACTGAACGTGCCGCTGGCAATCCGATGGCCAGGCAGGATCAAACCAGGGCGATCACAAGCGCTGATCTCCGGCGAGGACATCACGCCGACACTATTGGAGGCCGCCGGCGCCAAACCGCTGCCGGAGATGACTGGCCGGAGTTTCCTGCCATTACTTACCGGCGGGGCTCACCAACCCCGGCAGTACATCTTCGCGGCGCGCCTGCATCATGGGAATGCGCCTTTCACAGAGCGCTCGAGAGCCTCCAACTTCGATCTTTCCCGTTGCGTGCGCTCGGAGCGGTGGAAGCTGATCTACAACTGCACACCTCAGATGGAGTATCAGCCCGTCGATAGTGCCGGTCAGCCCAGTTGGAAACAGATGGTCGAGGCGCACCTGGCCGGCAAGCTCGATCCAAAATTCGACAGGGCTTACTTCGGCAAACGGCCGGTGCTCGAACTGTACGACCTGAACCGGGACCCGGGTGAATTGGACAATCTCGCGGGGCGATCCGAAACCGTCGAAATCCAGCAACAGTTAATGCGGGCCCTGTCTGAAAAGATGATCACTGACTTCGATTTCCTTCCGCCCCCGCTGATGTAAACCAGTTCAACGCGAGGACCACTGATCGAATAGGCACATATGCGAAGAACATACCAGGGCAACTCGTCTTCGACCGGCAGCGCAATTATCCGCTGCCGAACCTCTTTGTCTCAGTGCTGCAGCGGCTGGGCATTGAGACTGATAAATTCGCGACCTCTACAGGGACCATACGCGGGCTGGAGATGCGGGGATAGTTCATGAACAAACCCACACACAAACGTCTCCACTTGTCACGCCGGCGCCTTTTCGAGGCCGCCGGAAACGGCGCCGTCGCGGCAGCGTTTACCGGCAGTGACGCGCAGGGCGCCGCTCTGCAGTCCGCCGGGGAAGGAAGTCCGGGGAAAGGAGGAGGCAAAGTCTTTACCCTGGTGATTGGCTCGATGCGTCTGCCGGTCATTCAGCGGCTTGTGCGTGAGGGCCGTTTGCCGGCGTTTTCCCGGTTGCTGCGTGAGGGGGCGCTCGGCGCGGAACTGCTGAACCTTTGTGTCAACAAGACGCACGCCGGGGTGATCAGCGCCCTGACCGGCGCCACTCCTGGCACGCACCGCGCGATTACCATCCTGCGCAGCGCCAATGGGCGCCCGCCGATGCGACAGGATCTGCTTGGGAAGATCTGCAAGGCAGAGTACCTGTGGGAAGCCGCTGAACGACAGGGAAAACGGGTCATCGTGTTCAATGTCCCGGACTGTTGGCCGCCCAAGCTGAAACAGGGAATCCTGATCGGCGGCGCTTCGCTCACGATCAATGCCACCCTTTACGACGGGGTGTTCGATCGGGCAATGGGCTATCCGACATTTCAATACTCACTGGCGGCGGATGAGCTGTTTTCGACCGAGGCGGCAGTAGGCTGGACCCAACTCCACCTGCAGCCCGTTGCCTCGAGCCCTGCCCGAGAAACCGGGGTCTCCGCAGGATTCGCAGCGCGGTTGGCACTAAGCTGTAACACGCCCGACCGCGAACTTCGAGGAAAGCCCGTGCTGTGGCTGGTGGCGCCGGAGGGCGAAGCCTCGGCTCGTATCTACGAGGAGGGCAGGTGGTCGGCGCCGCTCGGCAGCGTCGCTCCAGAGCGATGGTCCTCGCGGCTTGACCTGACGGTACCGGTGTCTGCCGGTCCGGCGCCGGTTGCGTGCCGCATCAAGCTTCTTGCCTACGAACCCGGCCGGAAGTCCGTACGACTCTATGTCTCCCCATTGGGAATGATCGACGATGGTCGCGCCTTTCCGTCAGGAGGCGTGCCGGAACTGTCGAAGCTCCGGTCTTTTCCCATCGCAGCGTCAGTGGTGATGAACCGCGCGGCCGGGTTGCTCGATCCTGATAGTCAGCGCGAACTGCTCGCGATGAGCGGCGACTGGTACCTGGATACTCTCCGCGTTCTGTTGCGAAGACCGTTCGATCTGTTTGCTTTTCACACCAACGATCTCGACTGGGGTGAGCACGCAGCGAACAGACACCACCGCAACGGCCGGAGTCGCGCCGAGTGCGAGGCATTCATTGATAGGCTGTACGAGGATTTGGACCGGCAGGTGGGCCGGATCATGCAAATGCTGCCCCCAGACACGACGCTACTGGTTCTTTCCCCACACGGCATTATCTGCCCCTGGCATATCAAGGGCGGCCGCAACGCTGCCGACATCCTCGCCGAGGTCGGCCTGTTGCAGCGCACCGCGGGCGGCGAGATCGACTACGACCGTTCGCAAGCCTATCCTGCACCGGAAGGAGAAGGCTTGATCAACGTGACCCCATGGCGCCCGGAGAACGCCGCGCAGAGAACCGCACGGGAACAGAACCTCCAGTTGGCATGCCGGGCGCTGTCATCCGCCACTCAACCGTCAACAGGTGAGCGAGCATTCTCTCTGGTGTTGCCTTGGGAGGAGGCCGCGCCGATCGGTCTTCACGGCCCTCGACTGGCCGACATCGTGACCCTGAGGCCGGCGCCCTACGGCGGCATGCACGGGCCTTGCTACCCCCTGACTGCTGAGGGCGAAAGCACACTAAAGGGATACCTGATCGCCTGGGGCCGAGGCGTCGCCGCCGGCCGGCAGGAAACGCGTGCAATCTTTCTGGAGGATTTCGCGCCCACCGCCGCGCATCTTCTCGGGATCAAGCCACCGGCTCATTCCGAGGGTCGGGTGCTCCACCGGTTGCTGCG
>CALFYN010000482.1 GCA_937952345.1 uncultured Acidobacteriota bacterium | reverse complement strand
TACCATCGTTTACTTCATCTACTTCCTCGTTTGCGCCGGAGTGGTGGCCGTCATCTTTTGGGATCAGAAATACCGCTGCCGCACGTGCGCGCGGAAGCTCCGTATGCCCGTGCTGCGGGGCTCGTGGGACTCCATGCTGCTGCTGGGGCGTCCCCACATCGAGTACATCTGTCCTTACGGCCATGGGACACTAAAGGTTCCTGAATTGCAAATTACCGGAAAGGAACCGATCGATTGGGCCGAACATCAGGACATGTGGAAGGAACTGGAGTTTCCCTACAGCGAAAGGCGATAGCTGGAGTAGCGCGCTGGCGCATGGTAGCCGGCATTGCCGTTCTCGCCGCCTTGTTCGGTTTCTGTGCCCTCCTCTTTCGTCCCTACTACCTGAACTACCAACTGCAGTCTTACATCGAGGAAGTCGCTTTCGATTCCAATCGGATGCAGATGCCCGAGGGCGCATTCGTTGCCGCGGTGGCCGACAAGGCCGCGCAACTCGGGCTTCCCGCGGGCATGGATCAGGTGCGCGTCCGGAAGTCTGAGAACGGCGTCTATATCGAGGTTCGATACTTCGTTCGCGTCGATCTGTTGCTCTACACGGTGGATCTGCACTTCCGGCCCTCGGCGGGGGCACGATAAGTCGGGGTAGAATAGCCCGGTGCATTCCGAATCCGCTCCCAACCGGCTGCGCTACGCCGCCGCCGCCGTGTTCATGCAAGTGCTGCTCGGTGTGATCTACTCCTGGTCCGTGTTTCGCGGGCCGCTGGCCCAACTGCACGGCTGGTCGAAAGCAGAGACCATCGCGCCCTATCGCTACTCCATCCTCGCCTTCGCCGTGGCGATGGTGATCGCGGGCTTCTGGCAGGACCGCAAGGGTCCACGCCTGGTAGCCAGCTTCGGGGGATTCCTGCTGGGGACGGGCTGCCTGCTGGCCTCCTTTCTCAGCGACACCGTGATGGGGCTCACCGTGGCCTATGGGCTGGTGGCCGGATTCGGGGTCGGGTTCGCGTATGTGACGCCGATTGCCATGTGCATCAAGTGGTTTCCGGATAAGCGAGGGATGATCGTCGGCCTGGCGGTGATGGGCTTCGGCGTCGGCCCGCTGCTGTTCGGGCCGCTGCTCGAGTTCCTGATCGGGAAAGATCCGGCGCAATTGGCGATGACCATTCCTAAAACATTTTTGATCCTTTCTGTTTTGTTCTACGCGGGCGTCATCGGAGCCGCGCAGTTGTATCGCGTACCGCCCCCGGGATGGAAGCCCGCTGGATGGAACCCGCCCGCGGGCCGTGCCAACCAGGCGGATCTGCCGCCCAAGGCGATGCTCGGGACATGGCAGTTCTACGCGCTGTGGATGGTCTATTTCCTCGGCACCAGCGTCGGCTTGACGGCGATCGGTGAAGCCAGCCCACAACTCACGGAGATGGCCAAGACCAGCGCGTTGATGTCGCCGGGTGCGGCACTCGGCATCATGAGCATCTTCAACGGGCTCGGCAGGCTGGGATGGGGCAGCGTGTCGGACCGCTTCGGCCGCAAGCCGGCCACGCTCGGCATGTGCGCGGTTTCGATCTTCGCCTGCGCGGCCGTGCTGCGCGATGCCACCACCTTTCTGCCCTTGCTGATTGGACTGTGTCTGGTGGGCTTCTCCTACGGCGGTTACCTTGCCGTGATGCCTTCGTTCACCGCCGATTTCTACGGCGCAAAGAACGTCGGTGCGAACTACGGGATTCTGTTCAGCGCCTGGGGCGCCTGCGGGTTTCTGGTGCCCGGCTACTTCGCCGCCATCATGGACCGTGCGCGCGCGGCGGGCAACCTGGCAGCCGGTTATCAGGAAGTGTACTGGACACTCGCCGGACTCGCTTTGGTCGGCGCCGTGGTTTCGTTAACGGTGCGCCCGCCGCAATCCAGAGCGGCCTAAGGCTGTTTCTTGGGCGGCTCCGGCAGCAGGGGCAAATCCACCGTGATGGGATGGTGATCCGAAATACCGTCCGGCACCGCGGTATTCAGCGCTTCGAGGGTGCGTCCGAAGTAAGGGGCGAAGTGGAACGGGTGGTTGCCGTCATCCCCTACCGGCTTCACTAATAGCCAATCGAGGCGCATGCGGCCTGCGATTCCCTTGAGGTCGCGCTTGAAGCTGAAAGTGGTTGTGAAGCCTTTGGCTGCCCGTTCGTTGGATGCCGATAGCTTGCCGCCGCGGGCGTTGATGGCGCGCAGAGGATCGCCGGCGAAGTCGAAGGATGTTCCCCCGGCGAATTGGAACTTCTCCAGCCGGTCGAACAACGCGGCCTCCTTGTTCGGCGCAACGAAGGGCACGTGCGTGGCGGAAGGGTCGTGATAGTTCTTGAAGTAGTTGCCAGGCACCGAGAACATCTTGGGAATAGCGACGGGGCTGAACCAATTGATGGCTTGTCCGGCCCAGAATTCGGGGTTGCGGACGCGTTTCTTCACTTCACGCCAAATGGAGGTAGGCGCCCCATCGGCTCCCGTGGTGTTGAGGTCGCCGCCCATTACGATGGGGTGCTTGACACGCTCCAGTTCCTTCAGCAGTTGGTCCATCTGTTCGACGCGGCATTCGGGTTTGCACTTGTTCTCGAGGTGCGCGGCCACGATGGTCACCGTCTTAGTCGGTGAATCGGGAACGGCAATGTCGGCGATAAGGGCCATGCGTCCGCCGCGGCGCACTTCGCGTCCAATGCGCTCAAGGAACAGCTTGTCCGCGGCAAGACGGCGTCCTACTTCGAGTTTGCTGATTTCGTCCTTCTCACTGGCGTACCAGTCATAGCAGACCTTGAAGCGCAGGTTGCGAGCCGAGACGATGGGATAGCGGCTGAGGATAGCGGTGCCATGCATCCCTTTGTAGCGAGAACGGTCCACGGCGATATCCTTCTTGAACTGCTCCCGCGTCTTCTCGTCGGGATCCACGAGTTCTTCCGTGCCGAGGTAGATGGTGTCCACCTCGAGGAACTCAACGGCGTAGGCGTAGTTCATGCCGAGCGCGGCGGCGAGTTCCTTGGCGACATCGCGATAGTCCGTGCGCGACATGCCGAAGTCCACCTCGTTGAGGATGAGCACATCGCTTTCCTTCATGTAAACGGACTGCTGTTTGGCTTCGAGCAGGGCGGGCGTGACCTCTTTTTGCTCTTTCATGAAGGCCTTCTCGAAGGCATCGGGGTCCGTGAAAGCAAGGCGGATGAGGTCGAAATTCTCGCCGCGTTCGATATTCCATTCGGTGACGCGCAGGGCGGGCCCGATGGTCACGACTTCCGGGCGGTGTGGTGCGATTTGCGCCAGATGGGCCGCGTTGCCGATGAACGGCGTCATGAGCAGCGCATCCATTTTCTTCCGCAGCGCTTCGTCCGGTTCCTTGGCGTTGAGCAGCGCCAACTCCTCGAAGGTGAGCAATTCCGGGCCGGTGGTACGCGCGGGGTCCTGCGCCTGCAGGACGGCCAGCAGATACAGCAGGAGTGTCATGGCTTCAGCAGGAGTTTGCCGGCCGAGGCGCGCCCGGCCAGATCGATGTGCGCCTGCGCGGCCTGTTCGAAGGGGTAGATGCGGTGCACCTTGGTCTGGAGGCTGCCGGAGGCGAGCCAGCGCAACACGTCGCCGGCGCGCCAGAGCAACTCTTCGCGATTGGCGCAATAGCTGGCCAGCGTGGGCCGCGTGAGATAGAGGGAACCCTTGGTGCTGAGCACAAGGGGCTGGATGGCGGGCACGGCTCCGGAGGCATTTCCGAAGCTGACCATCATGCCGCGGGGCTTCAGCGAAGCGAGGCTCTTTTCCCAAGTAGCTGCGCCCACCGAGTCGTACACCACATCGACACCGGCGCCATTGGTGAGGCGGCGCGTTTCGGCTTCGAAGTCCTGCTCGCCATAAAGGATGACGGCATCGGCCCCGGCGGCTTTGGCGCGCTCGGCCTTTTCGGCTGTGCCCGCGGTGGCGATGACGCGTGCGCCGCGCATTTTGGCCATCTGCACGAGCAGCGCTCCGGTGCCGCCCGCGGCCGCGTGGATCAAAGCAGTATGATTCTTCTCGAGCGGGAAGGTGGAATGGCTCAGGTAGTGCGCCGTCATGCCCTGGAGCATGACCGACGCGGCGGCTTCGAGCGTGACACCTTCGGGTACCTTGACGAGAGTGCCGGATGGGACGACGGCATATTCGGCGTAGGAGCCGCGGGTCATCGCGTAGGCCACGCGGTCGCCGACGGCCACCTCAGTCACCTCGGGGCCGACGGCTTCGACGACGCCGGCGGCTTCCATGCCCAGCGTGAAGGGCGTATCGGCTTTATATAACCCCGTGCGGAAATAGATATCGATGAAGTTGACGCCCGAGGTGTCGATCTTCACCAGGGCTTGCCTGGATCCCGGCGTGGGGATCTCGATCTGGTCCACCTTCATTTGTTCGGGACCGCCGACTTCATGCACTCGAATCGCTTTCATGTTCGAACCTTTCTCCGTAAGTGTACTGCCGCGGCAAACAACATCAGATAGCTGAGGGTGAAGGGAAACAGGAGGACGCGGGTTACGGTGGTGACCGCATCGGCTCCGGTGAGGCCCACGCGGAACAAGGCGAAATGCAGCATGATCCGCCAGTTGCTGTAGTCAAACCAATAATAGTCGCCATTTTCGTTGAGCACGAAGACCTTGGCCGGGATCCGGAAGGACAGCCACCATTTCCACTTGGTCATGACGGGCTCGCCGGAGCAGATGATGCCGACGGTGTTGTAGCGTGCGGCCTGCAACTCAGCGAGCAGGCGTTTACGCGCCGGGCCGCTGGGATATTCCCATACGCGGTAGATTTTCGAGCCTGCCGGCAGTTGCGCGGGTTCGCCGTTGAAGCAGGTCACCACATCGACTTTGAGCCTGTCGCCGTAGGACTCGACGAGTCCCGGGATGAGGTTGTCCAGGATGTAGCGCGAGCCGCTCTCGACGAGCAGGAGGCGCTCAATGGACGGGATGTGTCGTGAAAAGAAGAGGCGCATCGGCAGGGAATCTCCAATTATCGCACTGGCTGTTGTTTCCGGGGTGGGCTCTGGTGTTCAATAAGCAAAGCCGCGCAGAGCGCTGGCAGAATTCCGAATCGGAGAAACCATGAACCTGAACAAGGCACTCGACAAAGCCTACGAAGGCAAGCCGTTAAAAGAAGTGTTGGATGCGCCGGTGGCCGCGCTGAGCGGCGTTTCCGACGCCGATGCGAAGAAACTGGAAGAGGCTTTCGGCATCAAGACGGTCCGCGACCTGGGTACGAATAAATATTTCGTGCGCGCGCAAGCGATGGCGGCGCTCGAATCCTCCGAGGAGTAAGCATTTCCAGGTTTGCGACGCTGGTGTGCCCATTCGCCCTCCGCGCAGCGTGGGATAAATGGGGCCGGTGGGCACACTTCGCCTATCCAGTCCGCATATGTTCGAGCCAATCGAGTGATTTCTCGGAAGGCGGTGGACAGCAAGGTGGATAGGGCGCTATTTTGGATGGGTTGACGGAGTAGGCGCGGCTAAAGGTCTCGGGTTCGTTTCTTGAATTTTCTGTAACATTTCGCTTATCAATGGCTTGCAGGGGCGGTTCGGGCTCCGGATGGACGTTCCGCTGGGGGGATGGCCGAACTGCTGGGTTTGGAGACGCTCCAGATCGTTGCGGGCCCGGGTGTCGGCACGATGGAAACGGGCGATGGATTGTTCGTAGGACGCGTGGAGTGCGGTTTTGCGTTTCGGTGCGTGCGACTTTTTCCATGGCGATGTATCTCTCCTGCTCTTATTGTCCAATCCGCGTGGGTACTCGCCGGGATTGGGCGTGCCAATGTGCACATTTTACGGGAAAAATAATTGTGTTTTATTTGTGATAA
>CALFYN010000481.1 GCA_937952345.1 uncultured Acidobacteriota bacterium | reverse complement strand
ACCGTGATGTTCATCAGTGGTTGCCCGCCAAGCGAAGCCGTGCGCGGGTCGTCCGTCAACTTGCCGAACGTCTGCGGATTGCGGAAATCCACGGATGTCGTCGGACCCGTGAAGTTATAGGTTTTCAGCGCGTTTTGGAAATCCCAGCGGAACTGCGCATTGATGCGCTCATTCACCCGGAAGTTCTTCTGCGCCGACACCTGCGCCCATACCAGCCGCGGCCCCGTGAGGATATTGCGCCCTGCGTTCCCAGCCGTGAACGCAGCCGGATACGCGAAAGCGTTGATATCGACCACCGCGGGACGGGCCTGCAGCGTGAAGCGGTTGCCGCCGCCGTTATTCCACTTCCCAAAATCGTAGTCCGGCTGGCCAACCAGGTCAGGACGCCGAGCCCCGGCGAAACCGGGATAGTAGTTGAACGGGCTGTTGGCGAAGGTAAAGTTCAACGGGTTGCCGGATTCGATCGTCTGAATCCAGGACAACTCCCAACCTCCCACGAACACGTTCTTCCAACCCGACATGCCCGAGAAGAACTTCTTGTTGCGGCCGATGGGCAGCTCATAATTCACCGTGCCGATGTAGCGATGGTTGCGGTCGTAGCCCGCCCGGGCTTTCTCCAGACTGCGATTCTGCACCGGCGCCACGCCACCACCCGCATTGTCGGTGTCCGCGCTGTTGATCGCCTTCGAGTATGTGTAGAACGTGCTGAAGAACAGGCCCTCCGACATGCGCTTCTCCAGTTTTACCGTCCCCGAATGGAAGCTGCTGTGCCCGAAGTTCGACCGCATCAGGATATCGCCGAAGTGCGGAAACGGCCGGTAGTTCTGCGCCGCGGCGAATACGGCGTTGCGCAGCGTGGGATCGTTGGCGGCGAAATCAATACCGAACGTATTGATGTTCCAGCGTTCGATGAGCCCAACTCCGCCCGAGCCCTGATAGCTGACGTCGATCAGGTAATCGCGGGCAAGCTCATATTGCACGCCGGCGTTCCAGTTCATCACATAGGGGTTTCGCAGATTCGGATCCCACCACGACGCGCTCCGTCCGCCGAAGTTCGTGCCTTGGTACGGAGAGAATCCGTCTCGAACCACCGGCGCGGGCGGACGCGTGCCGCGGCTGATCTGGTAGATCGGAGTCGGATCGCCGGGGGCAGGCTCCTGCTGGGCAATCCCCACGTACTCGTCATACATCTCGCGCCCGGCGGGAAACTTCACATCGACCGTGTAGAATCCGAATCCGCCGCGGAAGACGAACTTCTCCAGCGGATGCCAGGCGAAGCCAAGCCGAGGATTGAAGTTGTTATTGTCCCGCCGGTTGAGTCCCGAATTCGGATGGATCAATGCGCCTTGCCGTCCCGTAAGCGCGTCAGTCGCCGTCGGGTCAAACTGGCTCATCAGCCCATACTTCGTGTCGAACGGGCCTTCGTTCGAATACCGGAGACCGGCGTTCAGCGTCAAGGTCGGCGTCACTTTCCAGTCGTCCTGAATGTAGAAGCTGTGGATGGAATTGCGCGGAAGCCAACTGGTGAGTTCCGTTCGGAACGTCGCCGAGTTGACATAGCCCGTCAGGAATCCGGCGAACGTGTTTCCGGTGTTCGGAATCGCCTGCCCATTGGTGGGTTGCAGCCCGGTGGTGGCGCCGGAGAAGTTGAACACAACCGGGTTGGCCAGGGTAGCCGTATTCAGCCGGAACTTCAGCACCTCATAGCCGAACTTGAAGGCGTGCGTGCCGCGGATGTAGCTGAGGTCGTTACGGAACGAGATGGTTTCATTCACCGTACTGTTGGGAGTTGCGCCACTCATGCCGTAGATGCTCGACGCACTGTTGCGGTCGCCGCTGCCGAACGCCGGCATCAGATCGGCATTCACGTTGGGAATGCCAAGTTGTTGCGCCCAGTTCTTGCCGTAGTTGGTTACCTGCAACCCGGACCGCCGCCGGTAATAGCCGATGCGCGCATCGTTCACCACCGAAGGCGAGAGGATCCAGGTCTTGCCCAGCGACATGTTCTGATTCCGCGACGGCGAGTAGTTCCCCGCAACGTGATCGAAATCAGGCCGGTCTTCGCGCATGTTCCAGGGACGCTGGAAGCCGCTGTACCGGTTGTCGGTCCAGGAATAGTAGATCTTGAACGCCGTATTGAACTGATGATCCATACGCAGGTTGTAGTCGTCGAGAAACACTCTCGCGAATTCATCGGCCAGATAGTTTCCGTTAGGCCCGCCCGAATTGTACGTGCCCGCCCGGTTCGGCTGCCGCCACGGATCGAACTCCAGCACCTTGCGGGCAACCGGGTCAATGCGGTTCTGCGGGATGATGTTGCCCACAAACGGATCGCGCATCCACTGGCCATTGACACGCCGGGTTGTGGCAGGGTCGTAGATCACATTCGATGTCACCCCGGGGAAATTGAAGTTGCCGGCGCGCATTCCGGGGCTGGGAACCGTGGAATCGACCTGCGCCACCTTCTTCTCGTGCAGGCGCTGGAAGCCAAAAAAGAAGAATGTCTTGTTCTTGCCGTTGTAGACCTTGGGAAGAACCACCGGACCGGAGAGATTGGCGTCCGGCATCATGAAAAAAGTCGGAACGCCGTTGGGCCGGCCGGGCGACGGTTGCGATGTCTTGAGTTGATCGAAGAACAAGCGGTGCTGCATGCGGCGGGAGCGCCCATAGAAGGACGCGAGTCCATGAATGTCGTTCGTCCCGCTCTTCTTCACAACACTGATGACGCCACCGGCCGAGTGCCCGTACTCCGCTGGGGGAACGGTGGTCAGCACCTTCACTTCCGCCACGGAGTTCTGAATGGGCTTGGTCGTTTCGGTTCCGCTGTTCTGATCGTTTCCGTTGACGCCGTCCTCAAAAATGCCGATCGCCCCCGCCCGCTGGCCGGCCAGGTGATAGGCGCCCAAGCCGCCGCCATACGCATACCCGCCGGTCGTCATGCCTGGCGTGATGTTCATCGTCGAGTTGACGAAGCGCTGATAGAGCGGCATGTCATACAGCACGTTCCCGCTCACCACGGTTCCCGTCGAGGATGTCTCGGTTTCGAGGAGCGCCGTCGATCCTGTCACCTCGACGGACTCGGTGACATTGCCGACGGTAAGTCCCATATCGACAGCGAGCGTATCGCCGGTGCGCAGTTCGACATTTTCGCGAAGCGCTTTCTTGAAACCCTGCGCTTCGAACGTAAGCCGGTATGCGCCCGGCTGCAGCGATTGCACACGGTACAAGCCCTCAGCGTTTGTCACCGCGTTGAAGGTGAAGTTGGTCCCCGTTTGCACGACGGTGACATTGACCCCGGGAACCACTGCCCCCGTGGAGTCCGTCACGCGTCCGGTGATTGTCGATGTGCCGATCTGCGCGGACGCTACCCCCGTCCACAGCAGCACGGCAAGGCTCAAGCCTTGCATTGCGTTCCTCAAGATAACACCTCCTGAATTTCGATAACTCGGAAATTACCCAGTTGGGTGGAGATGTTATCAAATGAATTTGATGGAGGCAATGCCCCAATAACAGACAAATTCAGCTGATTTTAAACGGCAGCATCCTCCTTAGAACATGATCGCCACCGTGATATTCATCAGCGGCTGCCCGCCGAGCGATGCCGTACGCGGATCGTCCGTCAGTTTGCCGAACGTTTGCGGGTTGCGGAAGTCGACCGATGTCGTTGGCCCGGTGAAGTTATACGTCTTGAGCGCATTCTGAAAATCCCAGCGGAACTGGGCGTTGAAGCGCTCGCTGATGCGGAAGTTCTTCTGCGCCGACACCTGGGCCCACACCAGCCGCGGTCCCGTGAGGATGTTCCTTCCCGCGTTGCCCACGGTGAACGCCGCGGGATACGCGAAGGCATTGATATCGATCACCGCCGGCCGCGCCTGCAAGGTAAACCGGTTGGGGCCGCCGTTATTCCAGCGGCCGAAGTCATAATCCGGCTGCCCCACCAGGTCCGGACGGCGCGCCCCGGCGAAGGTCGGGTAGTAATTAAAGGGACTGTTGGCGAACGTGAAATTCAGCGGATTTCCAGATTCTATTGTCTGAATCCAGGACAATTCCCATCCGCCAATCAATGTGTTCTTCCACCCGGACATGCCGGAGAGAAAACGCCGGCTGCGCCCGATGGGCAGCTCCCAATTCAACGTTCCGATATAGCGGTGGTTGCGGTCGTAGCCCGACCGGCCCTTCTCCAGACTGCGATTCTGAATAGGCGCCACCCCACCTCCGGAGTTGTCGCCGTCGGAACTGTCGATGGCCTTCGAGAACGTGTAGAAGGTATTGAAGTACAACCCCTGCGCCATGCGCTTCTCCAGTTTTACCGTCCCCGAATGGAATGTGTTGTGGCCGAAGTTGGAGCGCGTCGTGATATTCCCAAAGTGGGGATACGGCCGGTAGTTCTGCGCCGCGGAGAAAACCTGGTTCCGCAGAACCGGATCGTTGGCCGCATAATCCACGGGGAACGTATTCAGGTTCCACCGCTCCAGCAGGCCCACGCCGCCCGAACCCTGATAACTGAACTCGAGCAGGTAATCCTGCGCGAATTCATACTGCACGCTGGCGTTCCAATTCATGACGTAGGGATTGCGCAGGTTCGGATCCCACCAGGAAACGTTGCGTCCCCCGAAGTTCGCCCCGCTGAACGGGCTGTATCCGTTAGTAATCACGGGAGCCGGAGGCGGAGTGCCACGGCTGATCTGATAGATCGGCGTCGGATCTCCCGGTGGCGGAGCCTGCAACGCGATCCCCACGTACTCGTCGTACATTTCCCGCCCCGCTGGAAACTTGTTGTCCACGGTGTAGAAGCCGAATCCACCCCGGAACACCCACTTCTGCATCGGATGCCAGGCAAGTCCTAACCGTGGATTGAAATTGTTGTTGTCGCGCCGGTTGAGGCCACTGGCCGGGTGGATCAACGCGCCGGTCCGTCCCGTGAGGGCGTCACGCGCGTTCGGGTCGAACTGGCTCATCAGACCGTACTTCGTATTGAACGGACCCTCATTCGAATACCGCAGTCCGGCATTGATTGTGAGCGTGGATGTCACCTTCCAGTCATCCTGCACATAGAAGCTGTGAATCGAATTGCGCGGCAGCCAACTCGTCAGTTCGGTGCGAAAAGTGGCGGAGTTCACGTATCCCGTCAGGAAGCCGGCAAACGGATTGCCGGTGTTCGGTACTGGTTGTCCGTTGGTCGGCTGCAGACCACGCGTCGCGCCCGAGAAATCGAATATCACCGGATTGGCGATGGTTGCTGAATTCAATCGGAATCGCAGCACCTCGTATCCAAACTTGAACGCATGTGTTCCGCGAATGTAGGAAAGATCGTTGCGGAACGACACCGTCTCGTTGACGTTCTTGTTCGGACTGGCGCCGCTCATCCCATACATGCTGTCCGCCGAATTCCGATTTCCGCTGCCGAAAGCCGGCATGAGGTCCGCGTTGACATTCGGGATTCCCAGCGTCTGCGCCCAGTTCTTTCCGTAGTTGGTAACGCGCAATTCGGAAAAACGCCGGTAGTAACCCACGCGGGCGTCATTCACCACCGAAGGCGAGAGAATCCATGTCTTGCCTAGCGACATGTTCTGATTGCGCGATGGCGAGAAGTTGCCCGCCACGTGATCGAAATCGGGCCGGTCGTCACGGATGTTCCAAGGCCGCTGATATCCGCTGCCGCGATTGTCCGTCCAGGAATAGTAGATCTTGAAACTGGTGTTGAACTGATGGTCTAACCGGATGTTGTAGTCGTCGAAAAAGACATTGGCGAACTCATCCGCCAGATAGTTTCCATTCGGCCCCAACGCGTTGAATGTGCCCGCCCTGTTCGGCTGCCGCCACGGATCGAACTCGATCACTTTGCGCGCCACCGGGTCGATGCGGTTTTGCGGAATGATGTTGCCCGCGAACGGATCACGGAGCCATCGTCCGCCCACATTGCGTGTTGTCGCTGGATCGAAAATCGGATTGCCGGCGCCGGGGAAGTTGAAGTTGCCGGCCTTCATCGCGTTCGTCGGGACAGTGGAATCCACTTGTGCGACCTTCTTCTCGTGCAGGCGTTGATACCCAAAGAAGAAGAACGTCTTATTCCGTCCGTTATAGACTTTCGGAATCACGACTGGACCGGAAATATTGGCATCCGGCTGCATGAAGAACGTTGGGAGTCCGTTCGGCCTACCGGGGGATGGTTGCGAAGATCTTCTCTGGTCGAAAAAGAGGCGGTGTTGCATGCTCCGCGTTCGGCCGTAGAATGAGGCCATGCCATGCACGCTATTTGTGCCACTCTTCTTCACCACGCTGACCACTCCACCGGCGGAATGGCCATACTCAGCCGGCGGAACCGTCGTGAGCACCTTCACCTCGGCCACGGAATTTTGAATCGGCTTAATGGTGCCGGTCCCAGCGTTCTGATCATTGGCATTCACGCCGTCCTCAAAGATCCCGATCGCTCCGGCACGTTGCCCGGCGAGGTGATAGTTGCCTAATCCGCCACCATAGGCATATCCGCCCGTGGTCATACCCGGCACCAGATTCAACGTGGAATTGATGTAACGCTGATACAGGGGCATGTCGTACAACACATTCCCACTCATCACCGTCCCGGTAGCCGATGTTTCTGTTTCCAGCAACGGTGTAGCCCCCGTCACTTCGACGGATTCGCTCACATTGCCGACCAACAGATTTACGTCCACTGCCAGCGTATCGCCCGTGCGCAGTTCCACGTTCTCCCGCAACGCTTTCTTGAAGCCCTGCGATTCGAATGTGAGCCGGTAGAGGCCCGGTTGCAGTGACTGCACCCGATACAGCCCTTCGGTATTGGTCACTGCTTGAAATGTGAAATTGGTGGTTGTTTGGATCACCGTGACATTGACACCGGGAACGATGGCCCCGGTCGGATCCGTCACGCGTCCGGTGATTGTGGAAGTTCCGATCTGCGCCTGGCACAAATGGATAGCGCCGGCGGAAATAAGCAGGAAGAAACAGCGAGCAATCCTCAAAATCCACCTCCTGTTACGACGAGGGTTTCAGATCTTTATATCTGAATGTGGGTGGCATCGTATCAGACAGGGCGGTGGAGCGCAATCCCATTCGGGATCCCAGATCCCAGCGCTTCTCCCAGCCCCTGTGCCTGGGGCGACTGAACCCGGTCAAGTGCGCAAAATCGCGCACTGCGGGTTGTTCGGCGCAGTAGGGTTGGCCATCCGCCCGTCCAAACCGCCGGAAGGGGGCCAATTCTTCTGGCACCCCACGTGCAGTTCTCCACCCCACAGGAGCGTGTCTAGACATGAATCGCCGCTACTTTTTCCTCGGTTCCGCCGCCTCCGTAGCCGCCGCAGCCCGCGGCCCGCGCCGTGTCGGCCCCAATGACCGTATCCGTCTCGGCTTCATCGGCCTTGGTGGCCGCGCCACGTGGCTCATCAAAAACGAAGATTTCTCCAACGGTGCGGAGATCGTAGCTCTCGCCGATTGCTACCTCCCCCGTTGCCTCCAGGCTGCCCAACTCAAACCCGAAGGCGAAAAGTGGAAGAGCTACCACGACTATCGCCAGATGTTCGACAAAGAAAAGCTCGACGCCGTATTCGTCGAAACCACCACCCACGCCCGCGTCCTGGTGGCGATGCACGCCCTCCAGGCCGGCCTCGATGTGTACGCCGAAAAGCCTCTCACCCTCACCGTCGCCGAAGGCCGCGCTCTCGTGAAGGCCGTTCGCAAGTACCAGCGAGTGCTCACCACAGGCACGCAGCAGCGTTCCCTCCCACCCAATGTCTACGCCAGCCGCCTCGTCCGCCAGGGTGCGATCGGCAAGGTCCACACCGTCGTCGTCTGCAACTTCGAAACCGGCAGAACGTGGGAGCCCAAACCGGAAGAACCCGTCCCCGACGGAATGAATTGGGATCAGTGGATCAACCAGACCGCCATGCGTCCCTTCCACACCGAACTCCAGAAGCGCTGGGCCTGGTATCTCGATTACGACGGTGGCGGCCAATCCTGGGGCGTCACCGGATGGGGCACCCACTCGCTCGACCAGGCACAAGCCGGCCTCGGCACCGATGAAACCGGGCCCGTCGAAATCTGGCTGGAAGGCAAAGGCCCGCAAGCCCCCGTCTCGATGCGCTACGCCAGCGGCGTTGTCATGAAGCTCGAAGGCGCACGCCGCGACCATGCCGATCTTGGCGCCATCTTCATCGGCGACAAAGGCAAGCTCGAAATCAAGCGCGGCTCCTACACCATCGAACCCGCCGGCCTGGCCGCCGAATTCCAAGGTTACGGCCCCGACCCGTTCCCCGAAGGCCCCGGCGAGAATCAATTCCACATCCAGAACTTCCTCTCCTCCATGCGCACCCGCATGAGGCCCACCGCCGATGTGGAAATCGGCCATCGTTCCACTACGCTCTGCCACATGGTCAACATCGTTCGCGAACTCGGGCGCAAGCTGAAGTGGGATCCCGCCACGGAACAATTCGAAGGCGACAGCGAGGCCAACGCGCTGCTCGCACGCCCCCGGCGCAAAGGCTACGAACTCCCGAGGATCGCATGACATCCAGACGCTTCTTCATCGGCGGCATGGCCGCTGCCGGCGCATCCGCCGCCCCACGGGACAGGCTGTCGCCCAATGACACCATCCAAATCGGCTTGATCGGCGCGGGCAGCCGCGGCCGCTACCTGCTCGGTGAACTGGCCAAGTGCACGGCGGAGAACGCGAAAGTGGTCGCCGTCTGCGATGTGCACCGCCCCACCGCCGAAACCATGGTCCCCGGCGCCATCAAACGCGCCACGGACTACCGCGAACTGCTCGCCATGCAGGAACTCGACGCGGTCATTATTTCGGCGCCCGATTTCACCCACAGCACCATCCTCACCGATGCCGTCCGCGCGGGCAAAGACGCCTACAGCGAAAAGCCCTTCGGCATCGACATGAGCGAAGCGCGCCGCGCCTTCCTCACCGTCAAGCAGTCCGATCGTGTCGTGCAGATCGGCACACAGCGCCGTAGCGAGCCCGGCCTCATCGCCGCCGCCAAACTCATCCGCGAAGGCGCCATCGGCAAGGTTACGCGCGTCGATATGGAGGTGAATTTCTACCAGGCCCGCTGGCGCCGTGACCACAGCAAAATCCGCCCTGAAGACGTCGATTGGTCCTCCTACAAAATGGGCCGCTTCGAGCGTCCCTTCGACGCCCGCCGCTACAAAGAGTGGCAGCTCTTCCGCGAATCGAGCAACGGCATCGCCGGACTCTGGATGTGCCATTACATCGACCTCGTACCCTGGTTCCTCGACGTACCCTATCCGAAGTCCGTCGCGGCACAGGGTGGCGTGTTCCTCTGGAAAGACGGCCGCGAAACCGAGGACGTCTTCCAGGCGCTGGTCCACTACCCAAACGATTGTCTGGCCCGCTTCGCCATGAGTCTCACTAACGAAAGCGGCACACGCAACATGTGGTACGGCGACAAAGGCACGCTCGATGGCGACAAACTCGTCATCCAGCCCGGCGACAAGCCCGTCACACCCGAGCCGGTGGAATCGCACATGGCCAATTTCCTGCGCTGCGTGCGCAGCCGCCAAACGCCGCGCGCCTCCGTCGAGGCCGGATTCCGCCACGCCGTCGCGGGCATCATGGCCGCCGAATCGCTGCACTCGGGACGCGTGGTGCGCTTTGACGCCGAACGACTCGAACTGGCATGACCCGCCGCGGCTTTCTCGCCTTGACGCCGGCCGGCCTCGCGTGGTCCGCCGTCCCGCTCATCCAGAAGGTGGAAGTGTTCCATGTTATCTATCCCGTCACCGGGCACTTCCGCTTCTTCCCCAAACCCGAACGCCCCGCCGTCTTCGTCAAGATCACCTGCGAAGACGGCACCGCCGGATGGGGCCAAAGCGTGCCCACCCACACCTGGAGCTACGAAACCCCGCAGAGTGTCGTCACCACCCTGCGCGAGTACCTGGCTCCGGCCCTCATCGGACTCAACCCGCTTGACATCGCCTCTGTGCACAAGGCGATGAATCGGGCCATCGCCCCATCCTTCTCGACGGGCATGCCCATTGCCAAAGCTGGCATCGATCTCGCCCTCCACGACATCGCCGGCAAACTCGCCAAACAACCGCTGGCACTGCTGTGGGGCCGCAAACCCCTAGACCGCATCACCATGAGTTGGACGCTCAACCCGCGCACGCTCGACGAAACGGCACCCATGCTGGAGGAGGGCCGCAAGCGTGGCTACCGCCACTTCAACATCAAAGTCGCCCCCGATCCCAAGTTCGATCTCGAACTCGCCCGCACGGTGCGCAAACTCGCCCCCAATTGCTTCCTCTGGGCCGATGCCAACGGCGGCTACGATCCCACCACCGCCCTGCAAATCGCCCCCAAGCTCGCCGACGCCGGCGTCGATGTCCTGGAACAACCCGTCGCCTCGAATCGCCTCTCCGCTTTCGCCGATCTCAAAAAGCAAGGCGCACTTCCCATCCTCATGGATGAAGGCATCGTCTCCTCCGTCGAATTGATCGAGTTCATCAAACTCAACCTGCTCGATGGCGTCGCCATGAAACCGGCCCGCACCGCCGGCCTCTTCGATGCCAAACGCCAAATCGAAATCCTCCGCGAAGCCGGACTCATGGTGCTTGGCAGCGGACTCACCGATCCCGACACCTCGCTCGCCGCGTCTCTCATCCTCTACGGCGCCTATCAGGTAACACATCCCTGCGCCCTCAACGGCCCTCAATTCCTAACAGGCTCATTCCTCAAACAGCCCTTCGCCCTGCAAGACGGCACGCTTTCGACTCCTACCGCACACGGCCTCGGCGTCGAACCCGATGAAGATCGCATCCGGAGACTATCCCTATGATCTGGCTATCCCTACTCGCACTGCCCGCTCTGGCAGGCTCATTCCAATGGATCGAGCGCAACGCGGGTGAACTCGAACTCCAGGAATCGGGAAAGACCTTCTTCGTTTACCGCCATGGCACCGGGCGCGATTGCTGTTATCTCCACCCCGTCAACTCGCCCGCCGGAGTCACCGTTACCGACGACGGGCCCGCCGACCACAAGCATCACCGCGGCCTGTTCTGGGCCTGGCCCCGTGTCGAACAAAACGGCGTCGAAGGCGACACGTGGCTCGGCAAGAACACCACCCATCGCTTAGACCGCATTGTGGAAAAGAAAGCATCCGCCGCGGAAGCGCTGCTCAAGGTGGAACACACATGGCTGCTCGATGGCAAACCCGCCATCAAAGAAACCGTCACCATCCAGGCCTTGCCCAGGCATCAGATGAACGTGTCCCTGCAACTGGAAGCGCTTCACGCCGCCGTCCGCATCGCCGGAGCACCCGAGCAAAACAAGGGCTACGGCGGCTTCAGCGCGCGCTTTGCCCCGCGCACGGAAACCAAACTGCGCGCCAATCAAGGCCCCGTGCTGAAAGATGAAGATCACGTCCCGCACTCCTGGGCAGAACTCGAAGGCGTCTACAAGAACGGCCGCGCCGTGCTCCGCATCCAGTCACTCCCTGGAAACCCGAATTACCCCAATGAATGGTGCCTCCGCCACTATGGCTTCGTCGGCGCCAATTTTCCCGGTGTAAACAGCTACACCCTCGAACCCGGCAAGCCCGTCACGCTGCGCTACACCGTGTCCGTCGCCGACGTCACGCCTTGACGCCGAACACCTCCTCGGCATACACCCTGCTGCGCCGCATGCTCTCCATCAGCGGACGCGTAATCTTCGTCCCCGCCTCCCACGCCAGTTCCACCGTCAGGTACCCCTTGTAGCCGATCTCCTTCAGATACGCCGCCACCGCCCGGTAATCCACATCGCCATCCCCCAACTCTTCATCCCACACCCCATTGTGCGAATTGCGTAAATGCATATCCCCAATCCGCGGCCCGCTTTCCCGCAACAGCGTCATCACATCCTGGCCGCCGCGCAAGATCCAATGCACATCCAGACACACCCCCAGCCCTTTCACCCGCAGCAGATCCCGCCACTCACGCGAATTCTCACTCATCTCCGGAGCATGCTGGTGCAACAGCAATTCGAGTCCCGAGGCTTTGACCCGCTTCACCATCTCGGTCATCGCCTCCCGCTGCCGGGCCAATTCCTCATCCGTCTTCCGACCCTTCTGCGCCTTCGGAGCCGTATTGAACACGAGAGCTTTCGTCCCCAGCGGCTTCACCTGCTGGGCGAGGGCAGCCATTGCATCCAGCGTCTTCGACACAGCATCGGCATCATGAATGTTTCCGCCTTGATACACCACGGGCAGCCGCAACCGGTTCTGTTTGAGCAACGCCGCCGTACGCTCAGCGAGTTCCGGCGCAAGAAGATTCGACGTGATCTGCACCTGCCGGTACCCTGCCTCACGAAAGCTCGCGAAGATCTCATCGAGCCCGGAACCGAGCGTGCGCTTCTCGCGGTTCAGCCACTGGGTGTACACATAGGCCGCCCCAGTCAGCGCCGGCGCATAGGCGGGCTTAGCCGCAAGAAGCGCGGGAGTGAGTAAGAAGCTGCGTCGTTGCATCGAATTCTTCGATGCACGCCAAGGGCCACGTTCAGGGCGCAATCGAGTGATACACGCCGTTGGAACTCAATGCTCCGTTGCGTTCCGCAATCACCTCCTGATCCCCGCTCGCCACGGCGGGCACTTGCAACCTTTACATTTCTTACATTGCCAAGGAAAAAAGACTGATTTATCCGAATCCCACTAACATTTCAGTTGATATACAATGACTCCACTTTATGCACAAGCCAACCCTGAAGATTGGACTTTCCTTCCTTCTCCTCGCTCACCTACTCTACGGGCAGGGTGAACGAGCCACCGTAACGGGTACCGTCGCCGATGCCACAGGGGCTATCGTCCCCGCCGCCCAGGTGAGCATCCGCAACACCGGCACCAACGTCACCCTCAAAGCCGAGACGAATTCCGCGGGCATCTACTATATCCCCGCACTACCCCCCGGCGAATATGACGTCACTGCCGAAAAACAAGGCTTCCGCCCCGCACGCGTCGCCGGACTCCGCCTCACCGTCGGCCTCACCGCCACCGTCAACCTCACCCTCGAAATCGGCACGGTCGCCGAAGCGGTGGAAGTGCGCGCCACGCAAGTGCAGCTTGAAGCGCAGTCTTCCGGCCTTGGCAAAGTCGTCGAACAACGCCGCGTCGTCGAACTCCCGCTGCTCGGCCGCAATCCTCTCGCCCTCGCCGCCACCGCTCCGGGAGTCATCCCCTCTTACGGCCAGCGCGGCACCGGCCAGGACATCGTCGGCGTCTCCACCACCTCGCAAATCAACGGTGGACTGATGCAGCAGAACGGCGTACTCATCGATGGCGGCGAATCGCGCGGCACCACCGAGTCCGGCAACGCCTACACCGTCCCCCTCGAATCCGTCGCCGAATTCAAAGTCGAAACCTCCACCTATTCGGCCGAATTCGGCCGCGCCGCCGGCGGCATCGTCAACGTCGCCACCAAGTCCGGCACCAATGACCTGCACGGCGTCCTCTACGAATTCCTTCGCAACGACAACCTCAACGCCAATTCCTGGTCGAACAACCGCAACCGCGTCCCCAAGGGCGAGTTCCGCCGCAACGAGTTCGGAGCCGCCGCCGGTGGACGCATCATCCGCGACCGCACGTTCTGGTTTGCCAACTACGAAGGCACACGCCAGGGCAGCCCGGATCAGGTGCTGGGCTCCGTTCCCAACGCCGCGCAGAAAGCCGGCGATTTCTCCAGCACACTCGATCGCAACGGCCGCCTCGTTCAGGTTTACGATTACCTCACCACCCGCGCGGATCCATCGAATCCCGGGCGCTTCATCCGCGATCAATTCCCCGGCAATCGTATCCCCTCTACACGTCTGCATCCCATCTCGCAGAAGGTGCTCCCCTTCTGGCCCGAGCCCAATCGCCCCGGCGAGGCCTTCGGCCAGGTGAACAACTATTTCCTCACCGGCACCAACGTCCAGCCCAGCGACAACTGGTTCGGACGCATCGACCACATCATCAATGACAAGCACCGCTTCTACGGCCGCACCGGCGGACGCCAACTCACCACCAGCAGTTCGCTCGCCACCAATCCTGGCTTCCCGGCGCGCTCCATCAATTCCAATCCCACGCGCACCGGCCTCATCAGCTTCACCTCCACCATCTCGCCCACAATCCTCGGTGAAGGGCGCCTCAGCTACACGCGTCTGCAGTTCGATTCGCATCCCGTCAGCGAGGGTTTCGACGTCGGCTCCCTCGGCTTCGGCCCCCAGGTCACCCGCAACATTCTCTTCAATCAATTCCCCCAAGTGAGCGTGCAAACCTACGCCCAGGGCGCCGGACTCGCCGTCACCCAAGCCGCTCCCAACGAGTTCACACAGCTCGGCGGCGTCGGCCGCAACCTCAATCCCCAGGACACCTGGCATGCCCAATACCACGGCACCTTCATCCGCACGCGACACAAGATTAAAACCGGCGTCGATCTCCAGTTGATCAAGCTGAACGCATTCAATTCGCAGCAGTCCTCCGGCCAGTACATCTTCGACCGCAACTATACACAAGGCCCTGATCCCACCGTCACCGCGCTCAATTCCGGCCACGGCTTCGCCAGTTTCCTACTCGGCGCGCCACAAGCCGGAGCCATCACCATCACCCGCCCCCTCTTTCTTTACCAACGCTACTACGGCCTTTACATCCAGGACGATTGGCGCGTCACCGATCGCTTCACCATCAACCTCGGTTTCCGCTGGGAATACACCACGCCGTACGCCGAAAAATTCGGCCAGATCGGTTACATCGATTGGGATGCCATCGACCCCGTCGCCGGCGTCACCAGCGTCGAACCCGCCACCGCGGTGGTGT